>CAUDIU010000049.1 GCA_958449715.1 uncultured Clostridium sp.
GCAAAGAATTTACTAATGCAGAAAATGTAAAACAAATTGCTCAAAATATGGTCAACAAAAACAAATTAAATGTTAATGTTGACTTTATTGATGCAAATAACATAAATAAATACCCTAAAGTTCTACAAGAAGCACTAAAACCTGTTGCAAGAGGAGAAAACGCATTTTATACTGACCAATTTAAACTTGCAGTAGCACCAAAGAATAAACCTTCTTTAATATTACATGAATTAGGTCATGCCATAAACGCACACAAAGGTAAATTCTTAAAATTTTTACAAAAATCAAGAATGTTTGTATCTGCAGTTCCAACTGCACTAATAATGCTTAACGGACTATCAAAACAAGATGATAACAAACCTAGCTTCATTGAAAGAAATGCCGGTAAAATTGGTTTTGCGGCATTTTTACCAACAATTATAGAAGAAGGTCTGGCATCAATTAGAGGAGTAAAAGCAGCCAAAGCAACACTTGGTAACTCTGTAAATCTTAAGCCACTAAAAAGAAATTACTTCTTTGCTTGGCTAACTTATTTAATTGCCGGCATTGGGCTTGGAGTTGCAGCCAAACAAAGTGTTATAGAAAATAAAAGATAAAATAATAAAAAACCTCTTGACGTAAAAAAATGTTTATCATAGAATAAAACTTGTCGCAAGTTTAGCGATTGAAAATTAAATATCGGGATGTGGCGCAGCTTGGTAGCGCACCTCGCTTGGGACGAGGGGGTCGCACGTTCAAATCGTGTCATCCCGACCATTTAGAAAAGATTGACAACAAGTCAATCTTTTTTTATTGTTTACAATTTATTGACTTGACTCTACTTTTATAATAAACTTCTGGAGAAGAGATTTTACACTATTAAATGAGGATTAGGGAAATTGGATTTTACAACTTTAACTATTGAAGCTCTAAAAGCACTGGCTTCTATTGTAGGAAATTACGGACTTGCGATTATATTATTAACAGTTGTTATAAGACTTGCTTTATGGCCTTTGAACGTATCTCAACAACGTTCTATGAAAATGATGCAAAATTTACAACCAAAAATTAAAGCTATTCAAGACAGATATAAAAGCGACCCGCAAAAAATGCAACAAAAACTTATGGAATTTTACAAAGAACATAAGTTTAACCCAATGGGCGGCTGTTTACCTTTATTAATTCAATTACCAATATTCATTCTTTTATATTCAGCTTTAATGAGCCCTCAATTTATTCAAATTGCAGGTGATACATCTTTCGGTTTTTTAAGCAGACTTGATACAACATTAAGAGCGACAGCAGGACGTTCTTTTGATGGCACATTCGGAGTTTCACAAGGTGATACATTTACTTTAGGAAAAACTGCTACTGTATATTTACCTGATGAAACTTTAGAAAATGTAAAAATTAAAGATCCAAATAAAGCTATAGAAATTCAAGGCGAATTTAAACCTGGTGAAAATATTGATTTTAAAATTGACTTAGATCACTTGAATTTAAAATTCGCTCAACTTGACCAAATTCAAAAAGCAGAAATATCAGTCACTGATATGACAAATAAAGAAGTTGAAAAAATTACATTTACAAAACAAGGAAGCGTATTAGCAGCATCTGTACCAACTATTGTTGCTGCAAGATCTTTCCACTGGGATGTATTTGTTTTAATCGCTTTATTTGCACTTACAATGTTCGCATCACAAAAAATCATGATGGCAACTCAAAAACCTAAAGATGGAGCTGTTGACCCAACTCAAGAAGCTATCCAAAAATCAATGGGTACATTTATGCCAATTATGATTATCGGTACATTTGTAATAATCCCAATTCCTGCAGGTGTTCTATTATATCTTGTTACAAGTAACATAATACAAATTTTGCAAACTGTTATCGTTAATAAACAAATTGATAAAGAACAAGAAAGAACAAAAAATATCGTAACAGATTCAGATATTGCAGGTGCAAAAAAAATTGAACCAAAGGAATAATAAATAAAATGCTTTTATCTGAATATGATTACAATTTACCTGAAGAATTAATTGCGCAGTTACCTGCAGACAAAAGAGATAATTCGAGAATGATGGTTCTAAACCGAAAGGATAGAACCATTTCTCATAAACATTTTTATGACATTGTAGATCTAATTGATAAAAATTCTCTTTTGGTTATGAACAACACAAAAGTTCTACCTGCACGTCTTATCGGGCATAAAGACACAGGAGCTAAAATTGAAGTATTTTTATTAAAACAAGCTGAAACTCAAAGTTTAGAAGAAAATATGCAAAACCCAATGTGTCGGGTCAAGCAGCTATGCTTGTGGGATGTGCTAATTAAACCTTCTAAAAGAGTCAAACCTGATACAATTATTAAAATCAGCGATGAATTATCAGTAAAAGCAATTAAACGATTGGAAGAAAACGGAGAATGGCTTGTTGAATTAATCTTTGACGGGAACAATGTTCTTGATGTCCTCCATAGAAACGGTCAAATTCCATTACCACCATATATTGAAAGAAAAATTCAAAATGAAGACTTAAAGAAACTTGATTTTGAAAGATATCAAACAGTATATGCTAAAGATGAAGGTTCAGTAGCTGCCCCAACTGCCGGATTACATTTTACTCAAGAAATTTTACAAAAGCTGCAAGATAAGGGAGTTGAATTAGCATATGTCACCTTAAATGTAGGCTTAGGAACTTTCAGACCGGTTCAATGTGAAAACGTTGAAAATCACAAAATGCATTCTGAAACATTTGAAATTTCGGAAAAAGCTGCAGAGCAAATTAACAGAGCAAAAAAAGAAGGGAAACAAATCATAGCAGTAGGCACAACAACTGTTAGAACTCTTGAAACAGCTTTTCAAAAATATGGATGTATACAACCTTGTCATGACCATTCGGAATTATTCATATATCCACCTTATGAATTTAAAGTTATTGACAAACTTATTACAAATTTCCACCTACCAAAATCTACACTTCTAATGCTTGTAAGTGCATTAGCTGGAAAAGATTTTATATTTGAAGCATATAATGAAGCAATAAAAAACAATTACCGCTTTTTCTCATATGGTGATTGCATGTTTATTAATTGACATTTTAATAAATATCATTAATGCAAATAGAGGATACGGAAATATCTGATTTTATATAAAATAAAAACAGATAAGGGTAGAGGTGGTATGTTTTCACAATTTATTCAAAATCTATTAAATACAGGCGGACAAGCTCAAGCAATGCAACGTTACGCTCAGCTTTCTAATAAAGTTAATAATTTGACTGCAACAAAAGAGCCTCAAAATCCGCTTGATGCTATTTATCCAAATAATGGAAAAATAAATTCCCCATCATTTGAAAAAGTACTGCAATCTACTACAAAATCTAATTTCGGATCATTATTACTTAATCCTGAATTAAAAAAAGTAAATGCAAATATAATTAACCAAACTCCTCAAAGCAGTTTTCAAAACGCTCTAATAGAAGCAAATGCTATTCAAGCAAACACTCAATCAGCAACAAAATCTCAAATTTTAAATGTTGTTAATCAAATTGCAGAAAAACATGGTGTTGACGAAAAATTAGTACAAGCTCTAATTAAACAAGAATCAGGATTTAACCCAAAAGCAAAATCAAAAGCAGGAGCGATGGGATTAATGCAATTAATGCCTTCTACTGCTAAAAATTTAGGAGTGCAAGACCCTTACAATATAGTCCAAAACGTTGAAGGCGGAGTAAAATATTTAAAATCTATGTTAAACAAATATAATGGGAATGTAATTTTAGCATTAGCCGCATACAATGCTGGTCCTGGAGCTGTCGATAAATATGACGGAGTGCCACCATACAAAGAAACTCAAAATTACGTTAAAAATATTTTAGCCAACTATCTATAATTAATAATTTTGCACAATTTTGTTGTTTTTGCTACAATAAAATAAAAGTAGGAAAGGCATCAAATGAAATTTTCATCATCTTTTAAAGTAGGGCTTTTAACATTATTAGCATTAGTGCTTTTAATCGTAGTAGTTTTCAAGGTTAAAGGTCGAACTTTTTCATCTGCAGACAGAATTGAAATACAATTCAAAGATGTAAACGGCATGCGTCCGGGGGCAGGTGTTCAGATGATGGGGTTAAGAGTAGGACAAGTTGAAGAAATTACCCCAGTAATTGATGGTGAAAATAGTTATGTTAAAGTAAAATTTGTTATAACTGAACCTAATGTAGAAATACCTAAAGCATCAATATTTTCTATACAACAATCAGGTCTTATTGGGGAATTATTTTTAGAAATCACACCACCCAAAACAAGAACTGTATTTATTCCAATGGTAAATAAAGATATTCTTTATAAAGATGACGATGTTGAAATGAAATTGGATAAAAAATTCTATGATGTAGAAAAAATTACAAACATTGAAGTTGTATCAAAAGATGTTGTTCCATATTCAATGAAAGATAGCATTAAAACAAATTATGCATATAAAATTGATTATGTAATTAATCTTCCTGGTCTTATTCTACCGGAATTTTTAAAGGGCAAAGTAGTTAAATCAAATGGAACAAATAAACTATTGATTTCAACTTTAGATGATATTACATTGCCATATCCAAATCAAAAATCACCTTATACAATAATTGAACCGATGAGAATAGCTGATTTTATGGATTGGCAATATAGAGCAGCTGAATCTTTGACAGAAACCAATAAAAAGATTAATGATTTATTATCTGATGAAGTAATCGCAGAATTAAAAATGTCAGTCAGAAATATTAATTCTTTAACAGGGCAAACAAGCGATACTATGGCTAAATTAAATGGATTAATTGATGACTCAAGCAGCGATTTAAGACAACTTATGGTAATGATGGATAAGGCTACAACTGATTTCAATATGTTGTCTTATAACATTAATAACATAATCGGAGATCCACAATTTAAAACAACAATGTTATCTACAGCAAATTCAGTTGATAAATTATCTCAAAACCTAAATAAATTAATTGGAAATGAACAAGAAGCTGAACAAATGGCTGAAGATATAAGAGCTATTACACATAACGTAAATGAAATAAGCGGATATGTAAATTCTCTTACAAAAGACGATCAGCTTAAAAAAGATATAAACAGAGCTGTTGCAAATGTTAATACTGCAATGGTTGATATTTCAACAACACTTGAAACTGTTAATAAATTAACACCTGAAAAGAAAACTGAATTACAATCAATTATTGAAGATACTAGAGTTACAACCTGCAATTTGAGAAAATTCTCTGAAAAACTTAACAAGAGATTTTTACTTTGGAGATTAATGTTCTAAAATTTGATAGGAAAACAATATGAATTTAAAAACAGAAATTTCCAAAATACATTATGATAAAAATGCAAAAGGTTTAATTATAAAAATTCTAGAATTCGCTTCAATATTCTATGGATTAGGAAGTGGTTTAAAAAACCTACTTTATGACAAAAATATAATCAAACCTAAAAAAGTAAATGCTTTTGTTATTTCTGTAGGGAATTTGACAACAGGAGGAGTAGGAAAAACTCCAGTTGTATCAGAAATTGCTAAATATTTTATTGGAAAAGGAGAAAAAGTTGCAATAATTTCTCGCGGTTATGGAGGAAAACTTTCCAATAAAAATATAAATATTATCTCAGATGGAGAAAAAATATATTATAATGCAAATTTATCTGGCGATGAACCTTATTGGTTGGCACAAAATACAAAAGGGGCAATAGTTATCACTTGTAAAAACAGATACAAAGCCGCTGAATATGCTATTAATAAATTCGGAGCTACAAAAATTATACTTGATGACGGGTTCCAACACAGAAAACTCCATCGAGATTTAGATATTGTCTTAATGGATAGCAAAATGGGATTTGGTAACGAAAAATTACTACCTGCAGGACCATTAAGAGAAGGAACTGAAGCTCTTTCAAGAATTAATAAATTAATTATTGTAAGCAAAGATATTGACCATTCAAGAGCAGAGAAATTATCAAAAATAATGGGTAAAAAATTAAAAGTTCAAACAAAAGTCTGCTATACAGAACCTGACATAGTATACAATATTAAAACAGGAGAATTTTTACCTAAAAACAGTGAAATTACAGCAATCTGCGCAATTGGTCAACCAACACAATTTTATAACTTTTTGAAAGATTATAAAATAAAAAATACCAAAGATTTTGATGACCATCATCTATATACAGAAGAAGAAATTCCTCAAGGAACAATTGTCACAACAGAAAAAGATGCCGTAAAAATGGCAAACTTTGAACGAAAAGATATTTATGCTTTAAAATTAAAAACTGTAATTAATACTGAGGAACTATTAAATAATGCAGACAAAAATTAATATCGACAAAATTGTAGAGTTACTAAAAAAAGCTAAACAACCACAAAGCGAATTTGTAAAGCTTATGGATAGTTTTAAAGACCCTTATTTGGTATTAATAGCCTGCATTCTTAGTCTTAGGACTAATGATAAAACAACTTACCCAGCTACTTTAAGAATGCTTGAACTAGGCAAAACTCCTAAAGATTTTGCAAATTGCGATATTAAAAAACTTGAAAAAGCTATTTATCCTGTTGGATTTTATTCAAATAAAGCAAAACAAATTGTAGAGCTTTCTAAAATACTTGTTGAAAAGTATAATTCTAAAGTTCCTGACTCGATTGAAGAATTATGCAAATTTAACGGAGTTGGTAGAAAAACCGCAAATTTAACATTATCTCTAGGTTTTAATAAGCCTGCAATTTGTGTAGATGTTCATGTACATAGGATTTTCAACAGAATTGGCTATGTCAAAACAAAAAATCCTGATGAAACAGAACTGAAATTAAGAGAAATTCTTCCTGAAAAATATTGGATAGATATAAATACATTGTTAGTTACGCATGGACAAAATATTTGCAAACCACAGAAATCTAAATGTAATGAATGTCCAATCGAAAAATACTGTAATAAAATTATATAATATTAATATTCCTTAATATTCTAACAAAAAATTTTTCTGTTTATATTTATTATTATCTACAGATAAAAGGAGATTAAAATGAATATTTCAAAAATTTTTAATAGAATTGAAACACAAGTAGAAAAACATAAATTAAATAAAAAAATAACTGAAATTAATAATTATGTAAAAATACATGATGTTAATACATATGGAGACTCTTTTAACCAAATGTATAATGCAAGAGAAGTAATGGCTAATTACGCAAAGAAAAAAGGAGTATCTATAGATATATACGATGCAAAAAAATTATTAGAAGATGATGAATCAATATCACCTGCTATAGCAAATAATTTTTCAGATAAAATAAATTTAATAGTAACAAACATATTAAATGGAAAATCTCAATCAAAAATTGTATCAGCAAATACAGATAAAACATTCCCTAAAGTTCGAGAAAAAAAAGTTATGATACCTATTTCTGAAGATGGAACTGAAAGAATCGGTATAACCATAAGCAAAACAGAAGATTCTTTTATTAGAAATTTATATAGAAATATTGAATATTTAACAAATTCTGTAACTGCTAAAAATAGTAAATAAACTTGATTTTAAAAGCCTCTTATGTGATAATCTGAATAAGGTTGTATATTTATTTTCCTTTTCTAATATATTATACAATCGGGGTTAATCAGAAAATAAAATACATAGGAGTTCGATATGAGTGTAGAAAACCCTCATAAAATCGACACATCAAAGTTAGATGAAATTATTCAATCGTACGATTGCAAAAAATCTAACTTGATTGCGATTTTACAAAAAGTACAGGAAGTTTATAGATATCTTCCAGAAGAAGCTTTAATTTACATCGGTACAAAAATAGAAGGTCTATCACCAGCTACCGTATTTGGTGTTGCGACATTTTATGCACAATTTTCACTTGAGCCTAAAGGTAAATATGAAATAAAAGTATGCGATGGAACAGCTTGTCACGTAAGAGGTTCAATGCCTGTTTTAAACGCAATAAGAGCGAAATTAAATATGCCTGAAGGTCAATTAACTAGCGAAAATGGGTTATTCTCACTTGAAACAGTTAGTTGTTTAGGTGCTTGTGGTCTAGCTCCTGTAGTTGTCATTAATGAAAAAGTTTATCCTCAAATGACTTCTGATGCTATCACAATAGTATTAGATACACTAATGAAGGAGGAAGACTAATGAATACATCACAGCTAAATATTGATATAAAAGAAGAACAAAAAAAAGCTAAAGATATTATAAGTAAACAAGGACTAAGAGTTCTAGTTTGTGCAGGAACAGGATGTGTAGCTAATGGCTCATTAAAAGTTATAGAAAAATTCAAAGAACTTGGTGCTGACGTATCTGTACTTACAGATTATGACAAAATGACAATAGTACCAACAGGATGCCACGGTTTTTGCGAACAAGGTGTACTTGTTGTAATTCCTGACAAACATATTACTTATGTAAAAGTAAAAGAAAAAGATGTTGAAGAAATATATGAAAGTCATATCAAAAATAACAAACCTGTAGAAAGATTATTATATGTAGATCCTAAAACTCATGAACATGTTTTAGATGATGCTCATATTAATTTCTATGCAAAACAAACAAGAACAGCACTTGCAAACTGCGGAAATATCAATGCAGAATGCATAGATGAAGCTATAGCTGTAAGAGGCTATGAAGCTCTAGCAAATGTCTTAAAAGAAAATAATCCTGATGCTGTAATAGATACAATTGAGAAATCAGGATTACGCGGAAGAGGAGGCGGTGGCTTCCCAACAGGTAGAAAATGGAGATTTACTGCTGCAAATAAAGGCGGAAAATCTTATATTGTATGTAACGGTGATGAAGGTGATCCTGGTGCATTTATGGATAGATCCGTAATGGAAGGTGATCCTCACAAATTACTCGAAGGTATGGCTATTGCAGCGTTTGCAATAGGGGCAGACGAAGGATATATCTATGTTAGAGCTGAATATCCACTTGCAATTAAACGTTTAAGAAAAGCTATAAAAGATGCAGAAGAAAGAAATTTCTTAGGTAAAAATATAATGGGAAGCGATTTTTCTCTTGATATTCATATCAAAGAAGGAGCTGGAGCTTTCGTTTGCGGAGAAGAAACAGCACTAATCGCATCTATTGAAGGTGAAAGAGGAATGCCTAGACCAAAACCACCATTCCCTGCGAATAAAGGATTATTTGGCAGACCAACCTTAATTAATAACGTTGAAACATTAGCAAACGTTCCAGTAATAATGCTAAATGGAGCAGACTGGTTTGCTCAAATGGGCACAGAAACATCTAAAGGTACTAAAACATTCGCTCTTACTGGAGAAGTAAATAACACTGGTCTTATAGAAGTTCCAATGGGAACTACACTAAGACAAATAGTATTTGACATTGGTGGTGGAATGCGTGACGGTAAAAAATTCAAAGCCGTACAAATCGGAGGTCCATCAGGAGGTTGTTTAACAGAAGAACATCTTGATATCCCAATGGATTACGATAACCTTATAAAAGCAGGTGCTATGGTAGGATCAGGCGGTCTTGTAGTAATGAGCGATAAAACTTGTATAGTTGAAGTTGCAAGATTTTTCATGAATTTCACTCAACACGAAAGTTGTGGCAAATGCGTTCCTTGCCGTGAAGGTACAAAAAATATGCTTAGAATACTTGAAAAAATAGTAGCAGGCAAAGGGACAATGGAAGATTTGGAACTTTTAGAAGAACTTGCTCATTCAGTAAAAGAAGGATCTTTATGCGGTCTTGGTAAAACAGCTCCAAATCCAGTATTATCAACATTAAAATATTTCAGAGACGAATATATAGCTCACATTAAAGATAAAAAATGTCCAGCAGGCGTATGTACAGCAATGAAAAAGATTGTTATTAATGAATCTTTATGCAAAGGCTGCACAAAATGTGCAAGAGTTTGCCCTGTAGGCGCTATTGAAGGGACTGTTAAAAATCCTCACCACATTAATCAAGATAAATGTATTAAATGTGAGGCTTGTTTAACAAACTGCCCATTTAGAGCTATCGTACTTGAATAAAATTTATAAGGAATACAAAAATGAGTGATAAAAAAACATTATTTATAGACGGGAAAGAAGTTGAATTTACTGATGAACCTAATCTTCTTGAAGTAATCAGAAAAGCAGGAATGAATGTTCCAACATTTTGCTACCGTCCGGATTTAACTTCATTCGGAGCTTGCAGAATGTGCGTTGTAGAAGTTGAAGGCAGAGGCATTCAATCTTCTTGTACAATGCCGCCAGAAGCAGGCTTAAAAATTCATCTTAACACTGAAAAAACAAGAAGAATTAGAAAAACAGTTCTTGAATTACTACTGGCAAATCACGACAGAAATTGTCTAACTTGCGAAAAATCAGGGAACTGTGAATTACAAAAATATGCTGAAGAATATGGTATTAGAACCATTCGTTATCCTGATAAAGAATTAGAAGACTATTTACCAATTGACGATTCAAGTCCTTCAATTGTTAGGGATCCAAATAAATGTATACTTTGTGGAGCTTGCGTTAGAGCTTGCAGCGAATTTCAGGGACATGCAGTATTAGGATTTGCAAATCGAGGCTCAAAAACACTTGTTCAGCCGATGAATGGCAGACCTTTAGGGCAAGTTGATTGTGTAAATTGCGGACAATGTGCTGCAGTATGCCCAACAGGAGCTTTAACAATTAAATCTGATGTAGAACAAGTATGGAAAGAAATTACAAATCCTGAGAAAAAAGTTGTAGTCCAAATGGCTCCTGCAACACGTGTTGCAATAGGTGAAATGTTTGGACTAGAACCTGGTGTAAATTCAATTGGAAAAATGAATGCAGCACTGAGAAAAATAGGATTTGATTTAATATTTGATACTAATTTCGGTGCTGATTTAACTATTATGGAAGAAGCTACAGAATTTTTATCAAGACTAAAATCAGGGGAAAATCTCCCAATATTTACTTCTTGCTGCCCTGCTTGGATTAAATATCTAGAAACTGAACATCCTGATATGTTACATCATCTATCAAGTTGTAAATCTCCAATGAGTATGTTATCACCCGTTCTAAAAACTCTTGTCCCTGAACATTTTGGAATAAGCAGGGATAATATGGTAGTTGTAGCAATTATGCCTTGTACAGCAAAAAAATATGAATGCAAACGACCTGAATTAACTACTAATGGAAAACCTGATACTGATTATGTTTTAACAACTCAAGAATTAGGCAGAATGATTAAAGAAGCAGGAATTAACTTTAACGCATTGGATACCGAAGCTCCAGATTCACCATTCGGGGAATACACAGGAGCAGGAACCATTTTTGGAGCATCAGGCGGTGTTGCAGAAGCAGCTGCAAGAACAGCATATGAATTTGCAACAAGCGAACCTTTAAATGATGTTGATATAAAACAAATGCGAGGAACTTCTAATCGTTCAAGAGATATCGAACTTGATTTAAAAGGAACAAAACTTATAATAAGAGTTGTATCCACATTAAGAGAAGCTGAAAAATCTCTTAAAGAAATTAAAGAAGGGAAAGCTAAATTCCAAATGCTTGAAGTTATGGCTTGCCCTGGTGGCTGTATAAATGGTGGAGGGCAACCAAGAAGTTGTGATGATTCAAAAATAAAAGAAGAACGAGCTCAAGGGCTTTATAAAGAAGATTCTGAACTTCAATATAGAAAATCACACTTTAACCCATCTATCAGAAAATTGTATAATGAATATTTAGAAGAACCTAATTCACATAAAGCACATGAATTACTACATACAATTTACACAAATAAATTTACAGGTTCCTACAAAGATATTTAAGACAAAAAAATCCCGACTTAATAAGTCGGGATTTTTATTTTAATGTATTTTTATTTTACTGCTTTTTTTACAGCTTCTGTAATATCTGATCCACCATATAATACTGCTCCTTTAGCTAGAACAATATCATATCCTCCAGCTTTTGCTTGAGCTTCTATTTGATTAGAAATAGCAGTATCAATAGCTGTTAACTTTGCTGCATAATTTTTATCCATAGCTGCTTTTTTAGCCGCTAACTCTTTATTATATTTTTCTTCAAGTGCTTGTTTTTTCTTTACATCAGTAGTAGCTGCAACATCTTTTCTTGCTTTCTCAATGAATGCTACAATTTCTTTTGTTTTAGCTTCATGATCTTTTTTTAGAGCCTTAACTTGTGAAGATGCACTTACAACAGATGAAACATCAACAACAGCTATTTTTGACGGAACATCAGACATTGCAAAATTACCTAAAGATAAACCGATTACAAAAGTAGATAGTCCAACAACTAAAAATTTTAATTTTTTGTTCATATTTTCTCCCTTATACACTACTTGTTCCAAATTTATTTTAAACTATACTCTAAAGAATTGAATTTTAAAATAAAATCTTTACAAGCTCACTTATATCATATATAATAGTAACAGGTCAATTGTAATTTTGTAAAAAGTTTAACTTTTATTACCATATCTTAATAAAAGTT
>CAUDIU010000050.1 GCA_958449715.1 uncultured Clostridium sp.
TGCTAAAATAATACTCATAATGAGCATTACAACCATCATTTCTGCTAAAGTAAATCCTTTTTTAATCTTAAACATTATAATACTCCCATAAAATTAATGTAGTTATTTATATTATATAGTATATTGCTTTAATAGTCAAGATATAATATAAAGTTATACGTTATGTTTTGCTCTAAGTATTTATAAAATAATTTAATAGGAAAATAAAATGTCGGATTTAAAAAAATTATTAGGGCAAAAAATTCAAAAAATCAGAAAATCAAAAGGTTTAACTCAAGAAAAGCTTGCTGAAATTATTAATATTGAAACTCCCAGTTTAAGTTATTTAGAAACTGGGAAGTACTCTCCTTCAATAGAAACATTACAAAAATTAAGTGAAGCTTTAGAGGTTCAGCCTTGGGAATTTTATTATTTTTCAGAAATTTCTAATGATGAAAAAAAAGAACAATTAAAACAAGCTTTAGATAAAGATCCAAAGCTTGTTAAAATATTGTATAGTGTTTATAAATCAATTATTTATTGATTATTTTATTATTGTCATCAACAATAATTATTGTAGGCTTATAATTATTCATTTCTTCAGGATTATATAATCCATAAGCGATTATTATAACTTTGTCACCAGGTTGAACTTTTCTGGCAGCAGCACCATTTAAGCAGATCATTCCAGAATCAGCTTTCCCTTTAATTACATAAGTATGAAATCTTTCTCCATTATTAATATCTAAAATATCAACTTTTTGCCATTCTTTTATTTTAGATTCTTTCATCAAGGTTTCATCAATTGTAATAGAGCCTACATAATTTAAATTCGCATCAGTTACGGTTGCTCTGTGTATTTTTGAACTAATAAATTCTTGTAACATATTTTTATCCTTTTTAATTTTTGGGGTTGGTTAAAATTTTTATACCTTGCCCGAATATCTTAACTCAAACAATAAAAAAAATCAAAAAAAGAAGATGCAACTATTACAAAAATAGTTACATCTTTGTTTGTTTATTTAATGTGCCTTCTTATTTATAAATTTTGTTTGTATATTTTGTCACAGAAATTTTCAATATTAGGTGTGTCAATTTCAAATACATGAACTCTAGCTGGTCCTAAATCAACGCATAATTCATTTTCTTTTGCTTGTAGAACGCTTTCTTTTCCATAAGATGGTAAAAGATTATTTAATTCTTGATCAGCTTTAAGAGTTGGAACTTTTATTTTACAAGCAACAGCTCTGTTGACATTTTTATTTGCAACTACTAATAAAGTTTTTCCGTTGTAATGTCTTGCATAGGCAATAATGTTATCATTTTTATCATTTTCTTTATCTAATTGAATGAAGGTACCTTTAGATATTACGTCAATGTATTTATCACGCATATCAAATGCACTTGTCATAAATTTGCCTATTTCAGGTTGAGTACCTCCTGGTTTTCTAGATAAATTAAATATATCAAGTCTACCTCTATGTACTGTCATTTCATGATTATCTGTTTGAGTTACAGGATTATATTTGTCTGCAAATGAATATATATAATCATCACCTGTTTGATAACCATCGACAATATATGGATTTAACATTGGTAATGTAGCTTGTAAGCCCATAGTTAAATTGCAATAATCAGCACCACCGTGGAACATTGGTGATATGTCATCGTGAGTTGCAAAAGAACCAATTAAAGATTTTCCTTTTGGTAATCTATATGACATATCTAATTGTTCTTTTACATAATCCATAAATGTTGTGGCATTTGGCCATTCATGGAATATGTGATATTGTCCGTATATTGCATCAAATCCTGCTCTTAAAGAGTCTTCCGGTCTGTCATGAGGCATATTGGCTTGAGGAGAAGCATCTTCATAAGTATAAGTTTCAGCAAGCCAAGCAAATTCTGGATCCCTCATATGAGAATATGGAATAATTATATCCCAAAATTCTGCAGGTTTTGTTCTTGCTACGTCTGCTCTTATGCCATCAATACCTAAATCAATACACATATCTACGAATTTTTTATGATATTCTAAAAGTTTTGGATTTAATGTTCTTTTGCCTTCATCTTCCCAAGGTTGTAACATTCTGATATCATTCCAGCCTTGAGGAGTTTTAGCAAGTCCATCTTTTTCTACTGCCATTAATTCAGGCATATTCAAAAACATTTCATAAGAGGCACAACTTGGTAAATCAAGCATTACTCTTATTCCACGTTTGTGACATTCATCTATAAATGCTTTAAATTGTTCTTTATCACTTCTTGGATCATTTTTATCTATTAACATTGGATCAATTTCAAGCATATCTTTTGGAGCATATACAGAACCAGCTGTTCCCATAGCTTTTATTTTTCCAGGAGTGCTTACAGGAAGAACGTGGAAAGTATTAAATCCTGCGGCTTTTACTTCATCAAGTCTTTCTATTGCATTAAGGAATGTCCCATGTTGTTCATTCCCGTCAATATAGTCGTTGCCGTTTAAGTCTTTTGCATTAAAAGTTCTAGGTACAATTGCAAGTATTTTAGCTTGATTATTTTTAAATAATGTTCTTAAATCATTATGATAATTTATGATTTTTGGAGTTGATTCAACTTTTTTTACAGCAGGAGCATTTATTAATGCAATATTATTAAGATATGCATTTAATAAGCCAGATTTAACTTCTTTTTTTTCTACAGGAGAAGTTACTGCTGAGGGCTGATTAGTTGTATTCTCAGTTTTATTGAGGTTGTGTAATTTTAATGTTAATAAGTTTGTTGAATTTATCATTGTTAATTACCTTTTTTTTCAGGTGATTTTGTTTTTCCAAAGAAGAATTGTGCTAGAACTGTTACACCTAAAGTTACTGCACCTATCGTTCCGAACATTTTCAACCATTTATTGGTGTTATAAGCTTGTTGACCGGCTTTATAGAATAGTTCATCTGTCGCAATACCTGTTAATAAGAATTTAAGTTCTGATCCTGTTTTGCTTTCTGGTCTTATTCTATGACGTGGTTTTGCAAAATTCTTTTCTCCACCAATTTTATCTAGAATTAGATTTCTATAATTAATTAATTCTTCTTTGATTAAATGTTTGTCTGCAATAGCTTCAGTTTCTTTATCTAAAGGAGTATCATAAAGCATACGCATAATATCTTGGTAGAAGAATTTTTCATTTGGTAGGTCTACTAAGCCTTCTGTTTTTCCATAATACTTGTTAATAACTTTTCCATCTTTTATTTCTAATGGACTATTATCAAATGATGGATGAGGATTTCTTGCCATATAGAATTTGTTTGCAAAATCTGATGAATGACCGTTAATAGTAAATTGTTTACCAAATTCAATAAGTTCTTCTTTTCCTTCTCTTGAGTATCTGTTTAAAGCTTCCAAGTCATTAGCTTTTTTCGCAATTTGTCTATAATAGAAAATGGTATTGTATAATCTTAAGAAAGAGCTTTTTATTCCTAATAATCTATCTGACACATATGATTTTTGTATGTTTTTAAGAGTTCCGACATTATCGTTACCATTTATTCCTACGATAGCTTTAGAAGTTTTGTGGAAGCCTAATTCGTTTATAGAATCTGCAAATTCATTGAATATTGTATCTACTTGATTTTCGTAATTAGATTTTAATGCAAGTTTTTGAGCATCATTTAAGTTTTCTGTATTTTTCAGGATTGGTACAGATATGTCACTTGGTTTTATTAGTGTATCTAATTCTGCAATTTTACCTGCTAATGAATCCATTAGAGAATTGTATGAGTTATCATTTGAAACTATTTTTTCAATTTTATCTCTTACAAGATTTCCCATAATATTTCTGTCAAATCCACATTTTTCTATTTCTTTTGGAGTTATTCCAAACATTTTTAATAGGGATTTAGATGTGTTGTTCCAATAATTTGCAGCAACTGTTTCAGGAGCTGAGCCCACTTTTATTAATGCGTATTTATCAAGAGCTGCTTTTTTAGCTCTGAAGTTATCCATTACAGAAGCAGCTTTTCTTAATTTTTCTATTGTTGTTGTATTCAGCATACTGCCTGTAAATTTGCTTAGAGCTGTTTTTATTGGGTGGCTGTCTTCTTTGTTGCTAATTATTAGTTTTTTAATATATTTTAAATCAAGTTTTTGATTTTCTGGAACATTGTTATTATAGTTATTAACATTTGTTTGAATAGCTATAATAATTTTATCTGTTATATTTTTGAATTCTGATTTTTTAATATTTGTGTTGAGATAATTATTATCTTTGAATACTTTATATAAAGAATCATAATCAGGTAATATTTGTTTTAAAGTTTCATTGTCAAAGTTTTTGTTTTCGAATTTTTTATTTATATTTTTTGTAATTAATTTTACAGTATCATCATTTATTAGGAATGTTTGGTTATGCATAATTCCTTTTAAATCATTTTCGATACTATCTGATGTAACTAAATCTATACCATCTGTAAATGTTTCTAATATAAGTTTTTCTAATTTTTTATCTATAGGTTTATCTTTATATAAAGCTATAATTTTTTCAAAATTCTTACTTACAGAATTATCTTGATATTTTTTTGCATATTTATCGATATTATTTAAAATTTTATCAGCTTTTTTATTTTGTAAATTATCTAAATATTTTGCAAGATAAGGTTCTGCTTGGTTACAAATTAAAGCACTCATAACAGGGGTAGCAAAACCTGCTGATAACATCCATAATGTATTATTTTGGATTGCAATTTTTTTCATTTTTTCTTGAATTGCATCTCGTCTATTTGGGATGTTTTTATCTATTCCTAATCTATTACCTATTTTTTGAATTTCTTCATCGGAATACAAATCCCAAGGAATAAATTGAGGGTCTTGATAGAAAGGTTTTTTCCTGCCAAAACTATCTTCATATTCTTTTTGAACATTAACACCGTGGATTAAATATGCAGGTAATTGAATTGCGATTTTAGGCCATATAGCCATTGAAGCTAAAAATGACCCTAATCCTACAAATTCCATTCCTTTAGTCATAGGAGTTTGTTTTCTTGTGAATAAGTAACCAGCTATTGCAAGTCCACCAAGTTTCAATCCAATATCATTAATTTTTCCTAATTCGTGGTCGTTAGCTTCACCTTTAATGGCGTGTTTTAGAGCTTTTGCATCATAAATTCCATCTTTTACCATTAAAGCGGGAGCATTAAATATATTTCCACTGATTAATTTACCTTTTCCTTTTAAAGGTTTAATAAAAGTTCTGTTATCCAATTCATGTTGAATATCAAAATTTGGCATTGGTTTTTTAGGTGAATTTACAATTGTTGTTTGCTCTTTTGGTTGAGTTTTGTATCCACCTACGGGTTTGCTTGCTATGTAATTTTGAATTAAATTTGTTGTCATATTAGTTTACCACGTACCTATCATCTTTTTTGATTACATCAGCAGCATCCACTTTTGATGGTTTTTGTGAACTTGACATTGCATTTATTACCCCAAGCACTGATGAAAGTAATGCTGTTCCTATTAAAATTTTTCCGGCATGTTTGTTTATTCCTGTGCCTTCACCTTTAAATAAAGCTTTTGCACTTTTTACAAAATTTCTTCCGAATGATTTTATTGAATTAGTAAATTCTTTACCTTTCCAGAATTTAAAAGTCATGACATTGAAGAAATTTTCCCAAGGTTTTTGGAATGCAAGAGCTACACCGGTAGCTGCCCATAGATATGAAGAAATATTTTTTGCCAAGCTTGATTTGATTATTATTTCTTTAATTCTGGATTTTACTTCTTGGTCAGAATCTTTCAAATCTTTACCCATGCCTAATCTTTTGGCGATTCTATCATATCTGTAATTTCTTTTTTCTCCCTTTGTTTCATCTCCATATAATAAGTCCCAACGAGGAAATTCAACACTTTCAAAAACTTTATGGTATTCAATACTTGTAATATCAGTATCATTGATATCGTCAGGAAGTTCGTATATTACTTTTGCATAAGGCCTTTCAATATCAATACCTGTCATCATTTGTATAGGTTTACTTATGAATGATTTTGAAACATTTTTAGCAATTCCATAAAATAGAACACCAAGAGCCATTTTTTTACCTAATTCAGATGCTTTGGTTTTGGCGAATGGTGCAAAATATTTATTTGCCGAATTAAATACTCCCATTAACATTCCGCTACCTATAAGGTAAGGGACTGTCCCCATTGTTAAAAATTCATAAAAGTTTGCATTTTTACTCCCTTTTAAGCCTTTTGCAGGATATAAAGTTGCCGCATTGGTCAGTTTATCAATACCTATACGTGTACGTGTGGCAAAATTATTTTTTAAAAGAGTGTCATGATCATAATCAAGAGCTTTTTTATTTTCTTCTTTGCCTTTATCTGCAGAAAAGTTTATTTTGTTGTTAGTATTATTAATAATAGGTAAAATCATCTTTACTCCACACTCATCGATGTATTAATATAAGATCCCTGAATATTATTTTTTGATAGTGTTTTTTAATCAATTTTACATTTTTTAACAATATATTTTTAACTGAATATTGTAAAAAATATAGCAGTTGCAAGTCCTGCAATAATACAGTAATAACCAAATATTGCAAGTGAGAATTTTGATATAAATTTCATAAAATATTTAATACATAAATATCCGACAATAGCTGAAACTATCGTTCCTGCAATTATTGCTGACCAATTATATTGTATAGCTTCATGAATATCTATTTTTATAAGAGGATATACCATAGATGCGCCTAAGATAATTGGTATACTCAATAAAAATGAGTATCTTGCTGCTGTTACTCTATCTAAACCGCAAAAAAGACCTGTTGCAATTGTCCAACCGGAGCGAGAAAATCCTGGTAGTGCTGCAAGACCTTGAGCTAAACCTATTAAAATTGATGTTTTAAGGTTTACTTCATCTTTTTTTTCTTCTAGTTTTTTAGATTTGTATTCGCTGTATAAAAGAGTAAAACCTGTGATGAATAATAATATCCCAACAATAGATGGAGAATATACAAGTTTTTCTGCAATTTCATTAATTGGTAGAGCAAGCATTACAGTAATTACTGTGCCTGCCATAATAAATAGTCCCAATTTTGCTTCTTTATTTTCCCAATTTTTTGTTTTAAGAGCATGCCACATTGCTTTTAAAATATTTAATACATCTTTTCTGAAAAATATTAATACTGCAATTAATGTTCCTAAGTGAACCATAATATCAAAGAACACTTCTTCATTAGAGCTTTGTACTATCGGAATATTTTTGATTACTTTGTAAAAATTAGATGTAAATACTAGGTGTGCAGAACTTGATATTGGTAAAAATTCGCTTAATCCTTGCACTATTCCCATTAAAATTGCTTGTATAAAATTCATTAATATTCCTTTCTTTTATATTCAATGCAAAAATAGCATGCTTTTTTGTAAAAAAGCTGTATTTGTAAAAATTTAAATTTTTGCTAAATTTTATTCTTCTTCAAAATACGAACAACAAGAAGTTTGAGTTTCCCAAACAGTTACTTTGCTAAGTTGAACAACTCTTTCTTTTAATTTGTTGTAAATAAACATTGAAATCATTTCGCTAGATGGACTTTCCCCTTTGAATTCAGGTAAAGCATTTAAATCTTTGTGATCAAGTAAATCTAAAACTGCTTTTAATTCTTTTTTTAGAGTTTTGTAATCCATTAAAATATTACTTTTATCTAAAGTATCACCTTTTACAAATACTTCTACCATCCAATTATGTCCATGTTGATTTTCGCATTCTCCTTCATAATTTAATAAATGATGAGCTGCTGCAAAAAAAGCTTGTGTTTTAATCTCAAACATTTGTTATATCCCCTTTTTCAATATGTAATCACAAAATTCTCGAACTGCACCTCTTCCACCGTTTTTTGTAGATATAAAGTTTGCAACTGCTTTTACTTCATCTACAGCATCATTTGGACAGCCTTTTAAATGTACTTTTTCCAAAATACAGATATCTGGAAGATCATCTCCCATATAAGCTATTTCGTCAAAGTTAATATTATATTTTTTCATAATACTTTCAAGTGTTTCAATTTTATTTTTTGATCCTTGATGCAATTCGGTTATATTTAAATTTTTTGCACGATGTTCAACAGTACCATTATTACGAGCAGTAATTATTGCTGTGATAATCCCTGCTTTGTGCAAGTTTACAATACCTTGACCATCTTTTGCATTAAATGTTTTATATTCACATCCGTTTTCATCGAAAGTTAGACTGCCATCTGTAAGTACTCCGTCTACATCGAAAGCTACAAGTTTAATCATCTTATGCAACTCCTGCTTTTAATAAATCATGGATATGAATAACACCTATAGGTTTTTTATTTTCATCAACAACAGCAAGTGCTGTAATTGAGAATTTTTCCATAAGATTTAATGCACTTGCACCGTAATCTTTTTGAGAAATATGTTTAGGGTTAACAGACATAACATCTTTAACTAATAATGAGCTTATATTTTGATATTTGATTAAAGTTCTTCTTATGTCACCATCAGTAATTACACCTGTTAAAATTCCTTCAGAGTTTACAATCATTGCCATTCCTAATTTCTTTTCAGATATAAGTTTAATTACATCTGCAAAAGTGTCTGTTTCTTTTGCAATAGGAAGTTTTTCAATATCTGTAAGCATAAGATCAGAGACTTTATATGTAAAGCCTTTTCCTAAAGCTCCTGATGGGTGGAAAATTAAGAAATCTTCTTTTGTAAATCCTCGTTTTTCTAATAAACATACAGCTAAAGCATCGCCCATTGCAAGAGTTGCGGTTGTGCTTGCTGTAGGTGCTTTATTAAGCGGGCAAGCTTCTTTTTCAACTGAAATATCAAGAGTTACATCAGATGAATGTGCTAATGTTGAATTCATTTTACCAGTCATTCCAATCATTGTAACTCCAAATCTTTTGATTAATGGAAGTAGATTTAATAACTCTTGTGTTTCCCCGCTGTTAGAAATAGCGATTACAACATCGTTTCTTGTAATAATCCCAGAATCACCATGAGTACTTTCTGCAGGGTGTAAAAAGTAAGAAGGAGTTCCTGTAGATGTAAGAGTTGCAGCTATTTTTCTGCCAATAAGACCAGATTTGCCCATTCCTGTAACGATTACTCGGCCTTTGCAGTTGTATAAAATATCTACAGCTTTGTCAAAATCTTCTCCAATATTATTTTTTAATCTTAGTATTGAATTCGCTTCAATATCTAAAACTTCTTTTGCTAATTCATTAATTTTGCTATTAGTCATCATAGTTATACCCATTTTTATAATCCCCTATCAATGAAATTATATAATAAATATCCTATAAAAGTATTAAATATCCCAAAAATATTTAATTTTTGTAAAAATATAGCGATTATAATTTTATGAGACAGTATCAAAAATTTAAATGTGATAATTCGATAAATTCATTAGATAAATTTAAAAAATTTATAAAAAGTCATGATTGTCCGGAACTTACTTTAAATTTATCTTCATTAAATATTTTTGATGCAACAAAATTTGTTTTATTGTCTTCTGCATATCATTACCAAAAGTATCCATCAGGAAAAATAAAGTATCAGGTTGAATCTGATGATATCAAGAATTTGATATTAGACTTTGCTGGAACAAATTTAGAATTTGTTTAAATTGCTAGCAAAAAATTTTTTTAGGTGTTTTATATGAATATGAGCATGCTAAGTGTAGGGAATTTAGATAATAAAATTATAGCTTCATCTGTTCAAGTTGCATCAAAGCCTCAAGAACAGGATAAAAGATCTGTAGAGAAGAAAGAAGGTCTTTCAAATAAGACTGTTTATACTTTGACTGGAGCGGCAGCTTTGGCGAGTATTGCGATTGCTTGTATTGCATTGTCAAGAGGTAAAGGTAAAGCAGCCGAAAAAGAAGTATCGTCAACTGTAAATTCTTCTTTGACAAAACTTGAGGGAAATATTTCAAAACCTCAAAAATTGCCAGAGATGAAACCTTATACAGTTGAAATGCCAGAAGTTAAAGACGAAAAAGTTCAAAAGATTGTAGATAAAATTTTTGCTTATGATGAGAAAGATGAAAAAGCGATAAATGAATCTGAGAAAAAAGTAAGAGATGAAATCAGATCTTTATTTGATCGTTTTGCAGATGATTATGAAGATATTCCGCAATTTAGATACAGAGAAAAAGAAGTAGTATTTACTCATCCAGAACCTTTAACGTTGGATTCTAGAAAATTAGAAAAAGATGATTTGAAAGCTGTATTATCTTTTATAAAAAATCCACAATATAATGCAAAACTTTCAGCTGGAGAGGATTTATCTTCTGTAAATGAAGTGAAAGTAATGCGAAAATTAATCGATGAAGCATTACCTATTGAAAACCAAAGTTATGTTTATGCTGGTTTTAGGACTCAAAAACTTTGGGATAATTATGCTCCTTTAGATTTTGCAGAAAATCTTGAAAATGGTGCAATAATAAAAGATAAATCTTTCCTTATAACATCAAGAGGTTATGGTGATTATTTAGCAGAAATAGATCCTGTTAATTTAGGCAAGGATCATAGAGACAGCGGATATATTTTAAGAATAATTATTCCAGAAGGTACAAAAGGTTTTGATTTTAGAAGATGCTCAAAAAGAGAAGATTCTTTATCTGGTATTAATGCATTATATGTTCTTCCTGAAAATTCAGAAATTTTAATAAGAAATATTGATAATAAGAGCAGAATAATTGATTGTAAATATATTTTACCTTCTACTAAGTAGTTATTATTTATTATATTTGTAAATAGTTGTGTTATAATTTAGATAAATTTATGGGGTTAAAAGCATGCTGTACTTAAAAGAAAGTGTTTTTAATATAGCAATATATATTTATTAGTAAAGGAGAGTCGGTAATGATAGAACATTTACATGAAATTGTTCAAGCGCATGGGGTAGTTGTTTCAGCATCAATTCTACTTATCGCTTATGTTTTCATTGCTTTGGAAAAAATTCCAAAGGTAACTATTGCATTACTCGGTGCCGCAATTACTATTTTGCTTGGGTTGGTTAGTCAATCAAAGTTAGTTGATGGCGGTATTAATGCACATTATTTTATTAATTTCGTTGATTTTAACGTAATATTTTTACTTGTATCAATGATGATTATAGTAAGTATTGCAACCAGAAGCGGAATGTTTAATTGGATTGCAAATGAACTTTTAAGACTTACTAAAGGTCATCCAAAATTAGTATTGTTTACTCTGGGTATATTTACAGCAGTGACTTCAGCGTTTTTAGATAATGTTACTACTGTTATTTTGATTATGCCTGTAACATTTTTTATTGCAAAGCAGTTGGATATAAATCCATTGCCTTTTTTAATTACTGAAATTTTTGCATCAAATATCGGAGGTACAGCTACATTGATTGGTGATCCTCCAAATATTATTATCGGAAGTGCTGCTGGATTATCATTCATGGCATTTTTGAAAGAATTAACAGGGGTTGTTTCTGTAATTTTAATGGTTGTCGTTCTTTTAATGATGTTTATATTCAGAAAATCTTTAAAAGCTACACCTGAAAAGATGGCTGTAGTTGCAAATTTAGATAATTCAAAAACTATAACTGATTATCCGTTGCTTATTAGAAGTGCAATTGTATTAGTTTTAGTAATTTTAGGTTTTGTATTGCATGATATTACTCATATTGAAACTTGTGTAACTGCAATGTTAGGTGCGAGTGTATTATTGTTATTTGAAAAACCTAAAGATATCTTATGCGATGTAGAATGGAATACGATATTTTTCTTTATCGGTTTATTCATAATTATTGGAGGTCTTGAAGCTTCTGGCGGTATTGCTTTGATGGCTCAATGGATCTTGAAAGTTACTCAAGGCTCTCAAGAAGCTACTGCAATGATTATTTTATGGGCTTCAGGATTTATCTCAGGTATTATAGATAATATTCCTTATACTGCAACAATGACTCCAATGCTTTTAGAAATTCAAAAAACTATGGGGGCTGATTATACATATCCGTTGTGGTGGTGTTTATCTTTAGGGGCTTGTTTAGGCGGTAATATGACAATTATTGGTGCTGCTGCAAACGTTATTGTGTCTGAAACATCAGCACATAATGGTTATCCTATACCGTTTATGAAGTTCTTAAAATACGGTGTTGTTACTATGATAATTTCATTAGTTATAAGTTCTGAATATATTTATTTAATATTTTTACACTAATGAATTATTAAATGAAAAAATTAAAGAG
>CAUDIU010000051.1 GCA_958449715.1 uncultured Clostridium sp.
AGAACATGTTCAGGAACAGGCTGGTTAGAAATCCTTGGATGTGGAATGGTTGATCCAAACGTATTAAAAGGTGTAGGAATTGATCCAGATGTATATTCTGGTTTTGCATTTGGCATGGGCGTAGAAAGATTAGCAATGCTAAAATATGCAGTTGATGATATTCGCCTATTTTTTAATAATGATGAAAGATTTTTAAAACAATTCTAAAAATTTATTTTGTTATCATTTCATAATTTAAAGTATTGCCGGTTATCGCATCATAAAAATCACCTTGGAATTGAACAAATTTTTCTGGTTTTACAATAAAAGAAAAAGTGTCCGCACCATATTGGTTCGGGCCTTTTTCTCCATTAGTGTCGAAAAATATTAATCCACATTGATTACTATAATTATAAATTGGATTCCCATCAGCATCAGTTGTTCCTGAATCAAATTTAGATAGACAATCTCCTCCAGCATTCCTTGTGTTATAAGAATTTATAGCAATTGTAGATCCATCAATCATTATGGCTTTAGCCATAGCATGAGAAGTGTAAAAATTATAACTTTCGCCTGAATTTTTTTGAGGTTTTGTTTCTGTTGCCCAGCAGCCGGTTTTTGTTCCGCAGTTTTGTGTAACTTGTATATATTTAGTTAGATCATTCAATATTTGTTCGCTTGAATTTTCAAAAATCCCAGAATAGTCACTGTATCCTGATTCTGCTTTTAACGAATTAAAAGCATTTGATATTGTTGAAAATGTTTTTTTTGATTGAGTAATAAGTACCTGATCTCTATATTTCCCTACTAAAGCAGGCATTGTCATAGCAGCAACTATGCCAATAATCCCTAATGTGATTAGGACTTCTGCTAATGTAAAACCCTTTAACCCCTTAAAATAAGCGACCTTCGCGGGGGGGGGGCAACCCTTAACGCTTTGAAATCAATCATTCCAGCCTCCTTTGTTTATTTATTATAAACTTTTATTTTAATTTTTTCAAGTGTTTATTTTACGACTTTGTGAAGTCCATGAGGTTTGTCAACATTTCTGCCTAAGTCAGTTGCTATTTCTAGTGCTAGTAATTGTGAAATTACAACTAAACAGAATGATTTTACTATTTCACTTTCACAATTTATGTCGATATTAAATTTTGGGTTAATTTTATCATTTGTGCAGCCTATTATGCAAAGAGGGGGATTATAATCTTCTTCTATTTTGCATAAATTTTTTATTGCTGTGTAATTTAATTCATTTACTGAAATATGAACTAGAGCAGGTTTGTTGTTTAATATTGCAACATGTCCGTGCATAAATTCACCTAAAATATTAGAATATACGTTAATATATGATGTTTCTTTAATTTTTAATGAAGCTTCTTTTGCTATTGCATAAGATATTCCATCAGCTGTTATTACTATATTTTTATATTTAGATAGGAATTTAGCCATCTCTTTGATTTCAGGCTGTAATTCATATGTTTTTGATATGAATGAAGATAATGTTTTTAATTCATTAAGATATATTGAAATATCTTGACCTTTATGGGCTGCATATTTTAATACAAGCAATGTACAGCAAAGCATTTGAGTTGTTAATGATTTTGTTGCTGCGATACTTTTTTCTTCCCCTGCGCAACAGTCAATTTTAAAATCAGATGCTTCCCAAATAGAAGACCCTTTTTTGTTTGTAATACATAGAGTTTTCATTCCTAATTCTTTAGCTTTTTTCAAAGCAGAATTAGTGTCAGATGTTTCACCTGATTGTGTAATAAAGACATACAAAATATCATTATCATGAGGTACTGCAGATTTTAGCAGGAACTCGCTTGAATAAATAGCTCTAGCTTCCATTCCTGCGATATTCCCGAATAAATCTGCTGCAAATCTTGCACAATGATATGATGAACCACTAGCTACGAAAACTATTTTTTGAACGTCTGTAGGAATATCAAATAATATGTAATTATTATCATTCACATGAGTCCTTAGTAAGTTATCAAGAACTTCTGCTTGTTCAAATATTTCAGTTTCCATGCTGGTTTTTTGTCTATCTTTGAAAAACATTTGACCTCTCTTGGCTAATTAATTTTAACCCAATAATTCTTTTAAAATTTCGTTAACAGCTTTAGGGTTAGCTCTGCCTTTAGTTTCTTTCATTACTTGTCCTACAAAGAAGCCTAAAAGTTGAACTTTTCCGTTTTTATAAGCATTAACTTGATTTGGATTAGAATCAATTACTTTTTGTACAATTTCTTTGATAGCTCCAGTATCTGAAATTTGGCTTAATCCTCTATCTTCAACGATTTTAGATGCTTTAGTTCCATCTTTCATCATATCAATAATAATTTGTTTTCCGATATTATTAGAAATTGTATTTTTTTCGATAAGTGAAATTAATTCTACAAGATTTTCTGGAGTTAATTTTGTATCAGTAATTTCTAATTTTTCTTCTTTCAAATAAGCTGCAATTTCTCCCATAATGAAGTTTACTGCAATTTTTGGAGAAGCACCTAATTTTAATACTTCATCAAAGAATAATGCAAGACCCATTTGTTCTACAATTACTGAAGCATCATATTCGCTTAATCCTAAGCTCATATAACGTTCGCGTTTTGCTTGAGGTAATTCAGGCATTTTATCTTTAATTTCTTGTACCCATTCTCTTGAAATTTTTAACGGCATTAAGTCAGGTTCAGGGAAATATCTGTAATCGTGAGCGTCTTCTTTACCTCTCATAGAACGAGTTTCTCTAGAGTTGTCGTCCCACAATCTTGTTTCTTGAACTACTTCGCCACCTTCTTCAACGATTTCGATTTGTCTGTCGATTTCGTATTCAATTGCTCTTTGAAGAGCTGAAAAACTGTTTACGTTTTTAATTTCAGCACGTGTACCAAATGTTTTAGAGCCTTTAGGCATAATAGAAATATTTGCGTCACATCTCATAGATCCTTCTTCTAAGTTCCCATCGCATACACCGATATAACGTACGATATTTCTTAATTCTTCCATATAATTTCTAGCTTCTTCAGAAGATCTCATATCAGGTTCTGATACGATTTCTAATAATGGAGTTCCAGCTCTGTTTAAGTCTACTAAAGAGTAAGAAGAACCAGCAAGTCCATCTGCACCTGCGTGAACAAGTTTACCGGCATCTTCTTCTAGGTGAGCTCTAGTTATACCTATTCTCTTA
Source organism: uncultured Clostridium sp. (assembly GCA_958449715.1). Taxonomy (GTDB): domain Bacteria; phylum Cyanobacteriota; class Vampirovibrionia; order Gastranaerophilales; family Gastranaerophilaceae; genus Stercorousia. Next base: position 3,170 of record CAUDIU010000051.1, read on the forward strand.
CCTTTTACATCTAAATAGCCGTTAACACAAATAGGTTCATCATATTGAGAAATTTGATATCCTTTTGGAAGATCCGGATAAAAATATTGTTTTCTGTCAAATTTACATCTTTCAGGAATTTCGCAATTTAATGCAAGTCCTGTCAAAATTCCCATATTAACAACTTCTTTGTTTAATACTGGTAGTACACCAGGCATTCCTAAAGTGATAGGGCTTGTTTCCGAATTTGGCTCTTTCCCAAATTCACATCCATCTGGTGCGAAAATTTTTGATTTGGTTTTTAATTGTGCGTGAACTTCTAAACCTATAACTACTTCATATTTATCTCTTAAATTTTCCATTTTTTCCCTCTTTATAGATTTTCTTATTAGTTTAAAATTCTTAGTCATTTGTCAGATAGATAAATTTTATTTATTTGGCAAGTAGGCTAAAATTTTAACAGTTTATCTCCTTATTTATGGCACTATTTTACCATAAACAAAGATTTATAGCAAAGGGAAATTTAGTAGTTCATTTTCCAGCCTTCTTCCATAATTCTGGCAGCGCAACCATCTCCGCTAACATTTTCTGGAGCATCATATAGTTTCCCGTCTCCAGCGCAAAGAGAATCGTCATTTCTCCAATATTCACTTCCTGATGTATTGCCAGAAAAAGCTTTTGCATAATCTCTTCCATATAAAGGATATAAGTGACCGTTTTGTCCAACTATAAACTTAAATATATCTCTGCCATATTGATTAGGCCTACGTTCACTATTTACATCTATTAAAACTTCGGCACAGAAAGTATTAATTGTACTTATGTATTGGTGTGCTACTTGAACACAGCCTTTGGGTTCAACGAGATACATAACTCCATCAGGGGTCATAAATTTAAATCCGCTTGTAGAACGCCAATCTTCATCTGTTGTAAGGTATGTATCTTTTGGCTTAAGATATTTAGATCTGATAGAAGGCATAATGGCTGTTCCGGATTTAGCAATTTTAACTATTTTAATTGATTTTCTCATTTCTTCTTCAAATTTATTATTCCAATCATTATCAGAAGTTGTACTGCTATATACACCAGTGCATTCAATATCAGTGCATTCATGTCGAAACATGATGTTTTGCATAGCTTGTTCATATTGGCTTAAAGCTTTTGCAAGTTGTGAAACATATTCTTTTTCGTGGTAGTGAGCAACAAGGCCTGGCATAGTAAGAGCTGCTACAACTCCTATAACAGTCATAGTTATCATAACTTCAGCAAAGTTAAATGCTTTTCTTTTCAAACCAGGCTCCAATCAAATTACATTTTTATTATAAACTATTTTTTGAAATTTTCAAGTAATTTAATTAGTTTATTGTGTAGTGTTATGTTGTGGACTCTCAAATAATTAACTTTATGTTCTATTGCAATTGAATTTAGTGCTAATGTATAAATATCTTTTATTTCATTCGTTTCATTTTGCATGTCTAATAGACTTTTTCTTGAAATTCCAAGCATTATTGGACAATTTAGTGACTTTAGTTCTTCTATTCTTTTGATAATTTCAAAATTATCTTCTCTAGATTTTCCAAAACCAATTCCAGGGTCAATTATTATATTTTCTATTCCTTTAGAATTTGCAAATTCAATTTTTTGTTTTAGGTTAAGGAAAATTTCTTCCATTAAGTCATTATATTGAGGTGAATTTTGCATGTTTTCAGGAGTCCCTTTTGAATGTTGTATAATTACAGGAATATTATATTTTGCAATTACATCAGCCATTTTGTTATCATAATCAAAACCTGATACATCATTTATAATATTAGCTCCTGCTTTTAGGCATTCTTCTGCAACAATTGAACTTCTTGTATCAATGCTTATTGTTATTTTATCTTTTGCAAATTCTATGATTGGTAATAATTTTTCTAATTGTTCATTATCAGATATTGGTGAAGAATATGGCTTTGTTGATTCAGCACCTATGTCAATAATATCTGCACCATCATTTATCATCTGTAAAAGATGTTCTTTTGCTTTTTCAAAATCGTTATATAGACCACCATCTGAAAAAGAATTCTCTGTAATATTTAAAATTCCAACTAATTTTACTTTATGTTCAGAATTATTTTCTTTAAGTAGTAATTCCCCGAGTTCTTTTAGCTTGAATGGTTGAAATTTTAATTTTTCTGCAATTTTTTTAATTTGACTCTTACTTGCACCTAAAATGCAGTTGGACTTTTCAATTTTCCCAGTAATAACTTCTCTATGAGTAGCACAATCTGCTCCTACAGAAATTGCGGTTTGTTTTAATATATTTGCTTGGGCTGGAGTTAGTGAATATATTTTAATATTTTTATAATCAAATTTTTCAACAGCTTTGTGTATGTATGATTTGTCAAATCCTACTTGTTTTAATTCATTTTTAATATCACAGTTTTTTAGTTCTCGTATAATAAAATCGTGCATAAGCTTAGCTTAGCACGATTTTATGTATTTAACAACTTAATTATCTTAATTTGAAATTTTGCTTTCAATAGTTTCACTTGTAACTTTTGCTATATCAGATACTCCTGATATTAGAGTAATGAATCCGAAACCATAACCTAAAGCACCTGCTCCGGCTCTGAATATTTTGCTTTCTACTAAAGGTTTTACATATTTCATTGATTTGAATTTAGTACCCCAGTTTAAAATAGCATTTTTAGCCCATCTTGCGTTTTCTGCAACTTTTGCAAATAACCCTTTTGATTTTTTTGCAACATCTGCTGCTGTTTTTGTTGTTTCTGTAAAACCTTTCATTCCTTTAGATACTTTTGATGCAGAATCAAACATATCAAATCCTGATTTAGCAGCTTTAGTTCTAGCAGCAGCTGTTGTTGCAGCTATAGCTCCGCCACCTGTTACAACTTTTTTTTCAGCATCTTTGTTATCAGAGTTATTGTTGTTAGCAGGTTGTGATGTAAATGTTATTCTTTCGTTTAAAGAAATAGCCATTATTATTTATCTCCTGCTTCATCTTGTTCTTTTAATGTTGTAACGCCTGCTGCTACACCACCAGATGCTCCTACAAAATTAACGGTAGCTTTTTCATAAGTTTCTTTTTTTACTCCGGTAATTTTGTTATAAACAAATTTTATACCGTTTTTAATTGCATTATAAACAGCTTTAATACCATTACCAACTGCTTTTGCGAATTTTATAATTGGACCGCCGACTTTTGTTTTTTCAAATTTATTAATTTGAGCTAGAGGCATTTTATAAGCTTCTGATTTTTTGAAATTTTTGCTAATTGTTGCAAAAGTATCTTTAATAAATGTATTAGTCGCTTTTATTTGTTTTTTTATACCTTGTACAGGTGCAGATTGTCCAATTTTAGAGAATGCGTGGATTGTTTTTTTTGTACCCCAGCCTGTTGCCATTCCGCCTAATAAACCTGTTGTGACGACTGCCCCGCCTTTAATTACTTTTTCTGCAGGTTTAAAAAATTCGAAATTTTTATTTTCAATCATATTTTCAAAATCTTCTTTTTGAGAAAGCAACTCTTGTCTTGATGCTTGGTATTTTTTTTCTTCAATTTCTTCAGGAGTTAATCGATTATTTTGGTTTCTAGCTCCGAATGTAAGACCATAATTGTTAGAAAGTTTAGGCTGTACTGATAACATAATTTTCTCCATTAAAGTAATTTTCAAGATACCTAACAAGCGTAAAGAAATTTTTTTGCTGGTAAAATTAATTTTTGTTAATGTTTTGTTACATTCTTTTTCGCACTTCTACGGTAAATATTATCGCATATAAAGTTTTATTTGTAAACAAATTTACTACCTTGATGTGAAGACCTTTTAATAAATTCTCTATCGATTTTATTGAGGCAATCAAATTTTTTTCCTAACCATTGTGGAGCTATTAATTCAGAACTTAGTCCATTGCCTGCAAGTCTATGAATTGTTGTGCTTGGAGGTAAATATTCCAGAAAATCACAAACGGTTTGAACATATTCATCTTCCCCCATAAAATCAATGCCACCATTTTCATAAATTTGAGCAAGTTTTGTGTTTTTTAAGGCACAGAGCATGTGAATTTTTACTCCATCGACACCAAGTTCTGCTAATTTTTGTGCGGTCTCAATTATTTCGTCATGAGTTTCCCAGAGTCCAAAAATTACATGAACACAAACATTTATTCCTGCTGATTTTGCTTTTTCATAAGCTCTTAAAAAACAATCGAAATCATGTCCACGATTGATTTTTTTTAATGTTTTATTGTGGATTGATTGGAGACCATATTCAATCCAAGTATAGTAGTCATCTTTGTATGATGAAATGAGTTTAATTTTCTCATCATCAATGCAATCTGGTCTTGTACCTATTGAAATCCCAACAATATCAGGATGATTGAGTGCTGAATTATATATTTTTTCAAGTTCTTGTACGGGTTTATATGTATTTGAATATGCCTGAAAATATGACATAAATTTTTCAGCTTTAAATCTTTTTTTTAAATTTTCAGCTCCGACTGAAACTTGTTGTTCAATAGATAAAAGATTTGAATGAGCTTGAGAAAAACTCCCGCCTTCGTCACAGAATATACAACCGCCTGTAGATATTGTTCCATCTCTGTTAGGACATGAAAAACCGGCATCAAGAGTAATTTTATATACCTTAACGCCGAATTTATTTTTTAAATGAGCGCTGTATTGATTGTAGCGCTTATCAGTATTATTAAACATAATTATGAATTTTTATTTTCTTCTTCATCATAAATTGGATAAACGTAATGTTCGCCACAATTTGGGCATACAACTTCTTGTTGTTTTCCGTCTTCTAATTTAGCTACTTCAAATAATGTTTTGCAACCTGATTGTACGCATCTTATTGCCCAACTTGGTCTTATTAATCTTGCCATAAAACTTTCCTCTTAATAATTCTGTATTACAAGAATATTTTAGCATTCTAACTATTTTTGTGCAAGTCCGTAAAGATTGATTGACTGTTGAATTTATTATTTAACTCTGCGAGTTAGAATTTATTATGTTGTGAAAGGAAATTTTGATATGAAAAAATCTTTAATGTTTCTCTCAATATTAATTGTAAGTTTTATTGCAATTTTTGATGCTAAAGATAGAATTAAAGAATTAGATGAAGTCGCTGCAAATACACCAGCTCAAGTAGAAATGAATCAATCTATTCAAAAGCCTAATGCTCAAATGAAATATAACACAAATGATATAAAAAAGAATTTAATTCAAAATTCTGATAGTGCAAATCAAAAAATAATGCAGGATAAAAAATTACTGCAAAATAATGTTAATAATGTAGATAAAAGACGTGATACAATTAGTAATCCTGTAAATTAAATTCCGTAAATCATTTCCCCAAAGAAATCGTCGTCTTTTTTGTTTTTATTTTGAGGTTTTTCAGGAATTGTTTTATCGAATTTTAAAGCACCGCCTGTATTTTCTGTTTGCTTGTTTTCTATTGGTCTTATTGCTTTTGGGAAAAATCTTAGGGTGATATTTTGTGAAGCGCTTGGGGCGATTATTGTTTTAGAATATAAGCTCATTTTTTTTAGCCATTCGTTTGCTTCTACGTAATTTTGTGCTGAAAAAATATTTTCATTATTGCCTAATTTAGTAGAGTAGTGATTGCTCCACATAACTATGTCATTTACAGTGTCAATTAATACAATTGACGTTTCTAATCTATATGGATAGATAGTGTCAAAATCTGATGATACTTCAAGAACTTCCCATAAGTTTCGTTTTGTTGAATTTTTATTTGTTGTGACATAACTTGAAATCAGTAAAACTGATTTGCATGAAAAATTTTGTCCGATTTTTTTTAATGATGCATAATCAATATTTTGTGATGTTTTAAATTTATTTAGAACATTTTGAGTTAAAGTTTTTTGTTCAGAATTTTGGTTTAATTTTTGTCTCACTTCATATAAATTTGGGGATTTAATTTTTCCATTAGAATTATTGAAATTTTTTATAATATCATTTGCAATAATTTCTGACATTTCGTTGAAATTATAATAATTTTCTTTTGTAGATAATAAATCTGTAGGCAATACGAGTACATCAAAACTTACAGCTTTTGCCGGTGAAATAATTAATAGCATAACCAATAGAATTTTTATCAATAATTTCATAATTCTATTATAGCATAATATCATTTGATTATAGGATTATATTTTTTATTTTATATTATAAAATTTGAGTATGAATTACGAAGAAATGATAAAATTGGCAGAAAAAGCCTCAGAAAATGCTTATGTTCCATACTCAAAATTCCCTGTAGGAGCTTGTGTGCTTACTGATAGTGGAAAAGTTTATACAGGCTGCAATTTTGAAAATTCAAGTTTCGGTCTTACAATTTGTGCGGAAAGAAATGCAGTTGGCTCTGCGATAGCAGACGGTGAAAAAAAAGTTAGAGCTGTTGCGATATTTTCTCCAAAAATGGATAATTGTACGCCTTGTGGAGCTTGCAGACAAGTTTTAAATGAATTCAAGTCTCAAGAAGGTTTGGATGTAATAACTAAAGTCGCTGATGGGGTAAAAGTTTGTTCTATAGAAGAACTTTTGCCTGAATCTTTCACGTTATAAATATGTATTTATTTGAATTAATCACAAGATATATAATGGGAAAAAAATATAAAAAAGCTTCCTTATTTGATCCTTTTGCTCAAGATGATATCGAAAATTCAGATAACTGTGAGCATATATTTTTACCTATTGATAGTACAGGAGAGGTACTTGCTTGTTCAAAATGTGGTCTTGTTGTAAACAAAAAAGATCTCAAAGATGTAAATATATTTAAGAGGTAAATTATTTTTTGCTAATTAGCATTTTTGATAAGATATTTTTTGCAGCTTGTAATTGAGCATCATTATTTGTTTTTACATCTTTAATGCTAAATTCTACTTTTATATCAGGTGTAATTCCTTTTTTATTAATATCTGTACCTTTTGGAGTTAAATATTTGGCAATGGTTAGATTTAGACCAGTTTCATTTGGCATTGGAATAATTTTTTGTACCATTCCTTTTCCGTAAGTTTTTGTTCCAAGCAATTTTGCTTTGTTATAATCTTTTAGTGCTCCTGATAAAATTTCACTTGCACTTGCAGAATTCCCATCAACTAAAACTATGGTTGGTTTTTTAACACCAAATTCTGTATCTTGAGCATTAATGTCATATTTATATCCGTTTCTGCCTACGATACTTACAATATTGCTGCCTTCAGGTAAAAACAAGTTTGCGATAAATATTGCATTCGGTAAAAGCCCGCCGGTGTTACCGCGTAAGTCTAGAATTAAACCTTTTGTGTCTTTTGTTTTTTCAAGTGCTTCTAAAAATTCATTAGGAGTTGTTGAGCCTATAAAACTTGTAATTTGGATATAGCCTATATTTTTATCTACAATGGCACTTTTTACAGTTTTAATTTTTATTTCTTTTCGCATTACGCGTTTGATTAACTTATCTTTGTTTCTTAGAATTGTGATATTCACAAAGCTATTTTCTGGACCTCTTACTAAGTTGGCAACTTCTGATAGTGTTAGTCCGTTTACTTCTTTGCCATCAATTGCGAGGATTATATCATCAGGTAATAAGTTTGCAAATTGAGCAGGAGTTCCGTCCATAACATTTACAATATGGATTTTCCCTGCAATTGATGTGATATTTACTCCAATACCTGTTATTTTTGAATTTATAGAATTATTTTGATCCAGGTATTCTGTTTTTGACATATATCTAGAATATGGGTCATTCAAGCTTGCAAGCATTGTATCAATGGCAACTTTTGCATCATCATCAGTTTTTATTTTTCCATGATAATGTTCTTTCCATCTACCCCATGCTTGATTGTTTAAGTCTTCGTCATAATAATTATCACGAATTATTTTCCAACTGTTATCAAAAAGCTTTTGGGAAGAAATATGATCGTGATCAATCATTTCAGGCATTTCAGACACTTCAAATTTATTTGCATTCATAAAAATGCTGTTAAGTGTAAAAAGTGTTAATATTAAAAGTATAAATATGATTGCCTGACTTTTCTTCATACGAATATTTAACATCAAGAATTTTTTATAATCAATATACTTTTTAAGTAGTATATTAGATTAATTCCTGATATTTTCAAATAAGATTTTTATAAATCTTCAAATCCTGGAGAGGTTGAAGGAAGGTTTTTATATCCTTCGTTAGACATTACTGTCTTTTTAATATATTTATTTGAATATCCGCCTCTTTCAAACAATTTTTTTAAAGTATTTTCTCTTATGACAAGAGGGTGTAATTCATCGTTACTTTCAGGGTACATTTTTACAATTTCGTACCAAACAGATGCTTCCATTGTCCAAGCATAAGTTTCTTCAGCTAGAGAGTTAAATTCATCTTGGTGCAATGCTTCATGAGATAGTAATGCAGCAAGAGCTCCAGGAGGTGCATCTTTATGCCGAGGATTTATATAAATGAAAAGTT
>CAUDIU010000052.1 GCA_958449715.1 uncultured Clostridium sp.
TGATGGAAATAACGATTTAAAAATTTATATTGAAGCTCCAAATATTGCAAAGGCTGATGTAATTTTTGATACCCCAAATTCTGCTCCAATTACAGTGAGTGATTCTACAGGTGAGGAAAGAGCTGTTTGGAGTGTAATATCAATTGCGATATTACTATTTGTAATGCGTTCTGCTAAAAATATTTGTACAGAACCTCCTAAAAAAGATATTAATGAAATTATTAAAGAACGCGAAAAAGAACTTTATAGAAACTTCCAAAAGGAAGTAGCATCAATGCCAAGTATTGGTTATAAGTTAAAAGCATATAACAAGCATGTTATTAAGGGTGAAACATTAAGATCATATTCAACTTATACAAAGGTCTAAAAAAAATCCGCTTATAAAGCGGATTTTTTTATTATTAAAATTTACTAATAATTTCTTCAATTTTCTTAGCAGATGTTCCATCACCATATGGATTTTGAGCTTTTAATCTGGTTTCTTGTCTTGATTTAGATAAAACATCTTCACTATGTGAAATAATTTTATCGTAATCAGCACCAACTAAAACTGAAACACCTGCATCTATGCCCTCTTGACGTTCTGTTTCATAGCGCATAACAAGTGTTGGACATCCAAAAGAAGGAGCTTCTTCCTGTATACCACCAGAATCTGTCAATATTAATTTGGCATTTTTCATTAAATAGACCAAGTATGGATAATCTAATGGTTTTAAGAGTTTAACATTTTTATATTTTCGTAATCTTGAATGAATTTTATCTTTAACATTTGGATTTGGATGTACAGGAATAACAAAAGTATGATCTTTGTATTTTTCTGTCAAATACTCAATAGCATCTAGAATTCTATCGATTCTTTCCCCGTGATTTTCACGTCTATGCGCTGTTATTAGTACAAGTTTGTCATCAACTTTTATATTTTCATTTTCAAAATACAATCTCGCACTATCTAAAGTTCTATCAGAAAGACAGAATAAAGCATCAATTACAGTGTTACCAACTACAAATATTTTGTCATCTGAAATATTTTCTTTTAATAGAGCTTGTCTATTTTTTTCTGTTGGTGCAAAATTAAGTGCTGCAACTCTTGATGTCATTTGGCGCATAACTTCTTCTGGAAATGGTTCATAGATATCATAAGATCTAAGACCTGCTTCAACATGATATACTGGTATTTTTCTGTAAAAACTAGCCAAAGCTCCACATAATACAGTCATTGTATCGCCTTGTACAATTGTCGCATCAATATTATGCTCCTCAAATACTTTATCAAGAGCATTCAAAATTCTTGTTTGAACTCCAGATAATGTTTGATTAGGCTTCATACAATCCAAATTTAAATCAGCTTGAAGTCCAAAATATGCAAGAGTTTGATTAGATAATTCTTTTTGCTGCTCAGTATTACAAACTATAACATTGTATTTTTCAGGGTATTTCTTTAATTCCAAAATTATTGGAGCTAATTTTATAACCTCTGGTCTAGTACCAAAAACAAATAATATATTTTTCATAATTATAATTTTAGTATAAAAATATTCTTATGCAATTATGTAACAATATTTATTGCCGAATAGGGGAATTAATAATTTACATCAAGATTTATAATTAAAACAAAGGAGAAAAATAGATGTTAGACCTGTATATACTTGAAACTTGTCCATTTTGCAGAAAAGTAATGGATACTTTTGATGAAACTAATATTGAATATAATAAAAAAAATATTCTTGAAAAAGAAAATTTAGATGAATTAGTTAAACTTGGTGGCAAACAGCAAGTGCCGTTTCTAGTTGATAATGACAACAATAAATTTATGTATGAGTCAGATGATATTATTAAATATGTAAAAAATAAGGGATAATATGTTTTATAATTCTTTTAAAAGTAATGCATATAATAATTGTACAGCAAAAGGAGCTTGTTCTGTATCACCAAATATATCTTCAATGCAAGAAGTTATGTTTATTATACTTCGACAAATAGCTTACTACTTGCTTAAATTAATTGAATTTGATATTTATAAAAATGATATAATTAAAGATATTATTTTTGAAATTTCAGTAATTGATGGCGCTAAAGACTTATCAGAGGCACAAATATTAAATTCTTTTTCAAAACAATATTTAAATTTAGTAAATTGCAGAAAAGAATATTTAAATGTTTGCAAAGAAAAAAAGAGTAATTGTGATGATTTAAAAAATCTTATAAAATTGTCGCCTAAAACAAGTCTAGCAGCTATTTTAAAAAAAGGCGATAAAGAATTTATTCACAAATATAAAAAATTGAATTTTAATCAAAAATATTATGCAGAAATTCTATTAGCCCTTGTAAAAAGTGTATCAATTAATTTAAGTAATTTATACGAACACAATTCAGATTTTTACAATATTGCTAAAGAAGTATTAATTGCTCTAAATTTATTTAATTCAAATAGAATTTCTACAGAAAAATTTAAAGAACAAATGCACGAACTAGCAAAATGTGATGTAAAATTGCTTGATTTAATTAGTGTCGCACAAGTAAATTGTTTTGGAGAATTAATAGAATCAAAAGTTTCATTCTCAACAAGGCCAAATAAAGCAATATTAGTATCTGGCTCTAATTTAGAGGATTTAAGATTAGTGTTAGAAAATGTTCAAAATGAAAAAATAGATGTCTACACTAATGGAAACTTATTAATAGCACACGCTTTCCCTTATTTTAACAATTCTAAAAATCTAATTGGTCACTATGGAAATGGTTCCTTTAATACAATTTTAGATTTTGCAACTTTTCCTGGCGCTATTTTATTAACCAAAAATGAAGCACAAAACATTGAATATCTATATAGAGGAAGGCTTTTTACAACTGATGATGTCGCTCCAAAAGGTGTTGTTAAGATTGAAAACAATAATCTAACGCCCTTAATTGAATCAGCAAAACAAGCTAAGGGATTTGCAAAAGGTCAACAAAGAAATCCCGCAATTGTTGGTTATAGTGACAAATCTTTTGAAAAAGAAATCAATAAAATTGTAAGTTTAAATCCAGAAAAAATATTTATAATTGGGCATACAGAATTAACTATTGAAGTTAAAGATTACTTTAAAAAGTTTTTTTCATTGATGCCACAAAATACATATGCAATTTCTTTTTCATATGACCCAAAATTAGATAATGTGTTAGCAATAAATCTCGTAAATAACTATGCTTTAATTTATAGAACATTAAATAAGATATTTGAGAAGTTACCTATTGATTCTGATAAATTAGCGTTTTTCCTTACGAAATGTGACGTTAATTCATTGTCAAATATAATTAATTTAAAAAATAGGGGTGCAAAAAATATCTTTTTATCTGATTGCCCGCCATTAGTAATAAACCCGGCAATTTTACACGCTTTTACAAAATTATTTGAAATTAATAAAATAACAAATCCAAAAGATGATTTAGGATTATTAGGTTATTAAACAAAAACAGAGACTTCAATTCTGAAGTCTCTGTTTTTTTGAATATTAAATTTAATATTAATATCTGTAATGAGCAAAAGCTTTGTTAGCTTCAGCCATTTTGTGAGTATCTTCACGTTTTTTGCAAGCTGCACCTGAACCGTTTGAAGCATCAATTAACTCGTTAGTTAATTTATCGATGAATGATTTTCCACCACGTTTTTTAGCTGCTTCAATTAGCCAAGATGATGCAAGTGCAAATCCTCTATCAGCTTTTACTTCGATAGGTACTTGGTAAGTAGAACCACCGATACGTCTAGCTTTTACTTCTAACAATGGAGTTGCATTTGTCATTGCTTTTTGGAAGATTTCAAGAGCTTTTTCGCCAGTTCTTTCTTCTATTTTTACTAATGTAGCATAGAAGATTTTTTCAGCTAGAGACTTTTTACCACGTCTCATAATTCTGTTGATAAATTTAGAAATATCAACACTGTTATATACTGGATCTGCTAAAGGTATTCTTTTAGCTGGTTTAGAACGTCTAGACATTATTTCTTACCTCCTTTAGCATTTTTCTTAGCACCGTATTTAGATCTGCTTTGAGCTCTGTTTGCAACACCTGCAGTATCTAAAGTACCTCTAACGATGTGGTATCTTACACCAGGAAGGTCTTTAACCCTTCCACCTCTGATTAGAACAACACTGTGTTCTTGTAGGTTGTGACCAATACCTGGGATATATGAAGTAACTTCAAATCCGTTAGTTAATCTAACCCTTGCAACTTTTCTTAAAGCTGAGTTTGGTTTTTTAGGGGTTGTTGTATAAACCCTTGTGCATACTCCACGTCTTTGAGGACAATCCATCAATGCTGGAGATTTTGTTTTGTCAATTAGCTTTTTGCGTTCTCTACGAACAAGCTGGTTAATTGTAGGCATTTTTTTCTCCTTTTTTTAGTAACTACATCGGCAAAATCATATCCTAAAACCCTTACGCATTCCGGTTATGACTGGACTATTGGAATATTAATTATTCCCTTACGCCCTATTTTTGCCTCACTCTGCGAAAATTCAGCACGAAAATTTCGGCTACGAGTGTAATTCTATTAAACAACAGCCATAATTTATTGTCAATAAATATTGCAAACATGTTAATAATGCTATATAATTATCTTATGAAAAAAGAAATTAAAGATAAATTAATAGAGGTTATAAGTTTTTTGGTTTGTGTAGCTATCCTTTTAGCTATTGCCTATTATACAGGTTTTATAAACGGATTTACTGTTAATGATTTTCAAAATGCATACAATAAAGCTGTTTATAATATTGCAAATTCTGCATCAAAGAATGGTAACAAAACAGATTTATTTGATACAAATAATGCAGGCAATAAAAATATTTCAACATACAAAAATTATCAACCAATGAGAATTCCTGAATCAGTGCTAAGAGCAGTTGAAAAATCTAGAACTTGGGAAAATGTTTTTTATTCAAACAAAAAAGTTGTCTTTTATATTTATAATAAATCTCAGGAAGATTTTCACAATTCTGTAAGCAATTATTTATCTACAGGGTCAAAATCACATAATTACAAGCTTGTTGCATACACAGAAAGTTCTTTTGAAAGTATGCATTTAGGAGATATTGGCCCATCAAAAATTTGTAATAGCTTAGAAGAATGTAATGCTGTTCGACAAAAAGCTGCAGATTATTCCACATTGTCTGAGTTTATGAAACAATGTGGAAAATATATGTGTATTATAAATCCTAGAGAAAAACAATACATTAAGCTTAAATCAAAAAATTCCGGTCAAGCTGTTAAAATGATTTTTGACTTAATAAATTGGTAGAATTATTCTGTTAGGTTAAAATCTCCATTTTTCTTAATATGTTCAACAAGTCCACCATCATTTAATAATTTAATCATAACAGGTGGTAATGGTTCTATTGGAATAATTGCACCATTTGTTAAATCTGTCAAAACACCCTTTTCTATATCTAAATCTAATTCGTCTCCTGCATCAATAGCATCTGTATCAGCTTCAATTGCAAGTAGACCAATATTAATAGCATTTCTATAAAAAATTCTTGCAAATGATTTTGCAATTACAGCACCTACCCCTGCAATTTTAATAATCTGCGGAGCGTGCTCTCTTGAAGAACCTAAGCCAAAATTAGAACCCCCAACGACAAAGTCTCCCTTATTCATTGAACTTGCAAAATTAGGATCAGCATCTTCAAGCACGTGTTTTGCGAATTCCGGTAAATTTGAACGTAAATGGAATAATCTACCTGGTGCTATATGATCAGTTGATATGTTATCCCCAAATTTGAATGCTTTTCCTCTCATAATATTCTCCTTATAGTAATTATAAAAATTTATCAGTATCCTTTGTTCTTGATTATACTACAAAATAGTGATATAATACAAAAAGTGAGGTAAAATTATGTATTTTGATAGAAAATGTAAAATAACTTTTATATGTAATGGTGCAACTATATATAGTGAAGATGATAGATTTACAGATTCTGAAGCTTATCCGCCACTTAATGATGCTGGTCAAGAGGAAATCGAAAGAATTTGTGATTTTTTAAAAAAGCGTGCAATAAAAAATGATAAAATCTACACATCACCTGCATTGAGATCAACTCAATCAGCTGCAATGATTGCTAAATTATTTAAGCAGGATTTTGAAATTGTTGAAGATTTACACCCAAGAAAGTGCGGAGATTTTAATGGCTTAACTTTTGAACAAGTTGATGAAAAATATCCTGATGCTTTAGACAAATTAATTAATTGTCCTGAAATAGCAGTACCTGAAAATGCTGAAAGTGTTACTGATTTTATTAATAGAGTTAGTACTACATTAAATAAAATAATTGAAGCGAATTTGGGAAGCCGAATTATTATAGTAACTCATAAAGACATAATTAAGGCTGCTATAATTTCAGCTCTTAATATCCCTCATAGTTCTTTACATAGAATATATGTAAAATCAGGTAGCGCAACTCAAATAAGTTATTATGAAAAATGGTCTAGTCTTGTATATTCAGACTATACTCCTGTTATTTAGAATTAATTAACCTTTGATTTTCTTGAATTAAGAATTCTTTACCAGGTTTTATTTCAATAAAATCCCAAGGAAGAGCTCTTGTAAAAGTATAATTATCAGTGGCAATAGAATTAGTTTCAATATTTAATTCTTTTGCCGCTTTTTTAAATGCTCCTAATTTTCCACCATATTGGTATGATTTAAGTACAAATTCATTTAAAGAGGCATCTCCACGAGAAAGCACTGCCTGCCAATAATCCCATTTAATACTTGATATATGAGCTGTAATTCCAAGTTTATGTAATTCTTTTTTTAGAAAATTACTTTTTTCTTCTAAAGATTTTGTATTTTCACGTCCAAACCACTGGAATGGCGTATTAGGTTTGGGGACAAAGCTAGAGAAACCGAATGAAATATCAAATCCTTTATTTTCTTTTTTTAATTTTTTAGCTAGGTTAACTATTTCTTCCAAATCTTCTTGTGTTTCAGTGGGAAGTCCAATCATACCATAAAATTTTATTCCTTTTAAACCATTATCTCTAGCAATTTTAACAGCTTCAAATATCTGATTTTCAGATAAATTTTTATTTATAACCTTTCTAAGCCTTTCACTGCCTGCTTCAATAGCTAAAGTTGAATTTTTTTGGCCAGCTGCAACTAATGTTTTTACAACATCAGGAGTAATTGCATCAACTCTTAGAGATGAAACACTCATTTCAATTTTTTCACCATTTTTTATTTTGTCATATATATATTTACAAACATCATGAAAATGCGGATGAGCACTAATTTGAGCACCTAAAAGAGCAATTTTGTTTGTATATTTGAGCCCCAAATCAATAGTTTCTAATAATTCATCATATGGAACGCTGCGAAGTGGCAAATTTAAATAAGAAGCTAAACAAAAACCACATCTATTAGCACATCCTCTGGACATCTCTAAAATAAATGTATCTTTAAAAAAAGCATTTTCACTTAAGACAGGAGTATATATGCATTCAGATAGCTTTTTAGTAAGTTTTTTTACTTTTTTAGGATATTTAGGAACATATACACCTTCTATTTCTGATAACAACTTTAATATTTTATCTTTTGATTTATCTTGATTAGACTTGCATATGTCGATTACTTTTAAGTTAACATCTTCTCCATCACCAATAATAAAAAAGTCAAAAAACTCCTTATAAGGTTCAGGATTTGCTGATACTACAGGACCACCAGCAAAAATTAACGGGAATTTATCTCTATCCTTTGCTTTTAAGGGTAAATTATACTTTTCTAACATTGAAAATATAGTTAAAAAGTCCATATCAAAAGAAAAAGAGAAACCAAAAACTTTTACATCAGATATATTATATTGCGTATTTTCAGTATCGGAACATATTCTTTCAATATTTACACCATCAATTTCATCAATAGTTTTGAACATCCATAAATAGCCTAATGAAGACATTGAAAAAGAATAAATTCCAGGAAAGCCCATCCACATTACAAAATCAGTGGTCTTAGCATTTATTCTTTTGTATAGATATCTTTCATTATTCATCAGTTTCTTTTGCCTTTAAATTCATTGGTGCAAGATACAATTCATCTATTAAAACACAAACCGTAGCAGCTAATGCTGGAGATAAAATTACCCCCCAAAAACCTAAGAATTGTTCTGCTAAAAATAAAGCTAAAAATATCATTAAAGGGTGTAATTCCATTAGTTTGCCGAATAATACAGGTCTTACAACATAATTTGATATTTGTTGAACTAATAAGAAACCTAATATTATTAATACAATTTTTACGAGTCCTGTCGGATATGCTACTAAAATGATTATACCAAGAGCTATTGTAGGACCTAAAATGGGAACAATATCTAAGATACCTGTAATTAACCCTAACAATGTAGAATATTCAATACCTAAAATAACCAGCACAATTGCCATCATCAGTCCAACAGCAGCCATAGATATAATTTGAGCTCTTACATATCCACCAACTTTATTACTTATATTTGTAAGTATCTCATCTGCTTTATCTTTTAAATCTGGTGGGAAAAATTCTATAAATTTCTTTTTTAAATATACTTTATCTACAAGAATATAATAAACAATCATAGTCAGGGCAACTGTTACCATTACTACTTGAAATGCACTGACAGTAAAATTCCATGATTGGTTTACAAGCCCTTGAGCAAAAGAAGAAGAGTTTCCTAAAATTGTCTGAGGATCGAACATTTCAGGTAATTTATGCCCATAAATCTCAGTATTAAAAAGAAAATTTGTAACATCTGCAACTTTATCAGGTAAAGTTATTAAAAAAGTTTTTATTTCTTTATATGCAACAAAAATTATTGGTATAAATAAAGCAATAATCGCTGAAATAGAGCCAAGTAACACAATAGAAGACGCAGCCGTTCTATTTTTCATTTTTACCATTAATTTAGTTACATATGGATTTAACGCACAAGCAATTACATATGCACCAAAAAATAACATTAATATTCCAACTATTTTAGGGAATATTAGAAGTATTATAATAACTAAAATTGCAAAAATTAAATTTTTTGTTGTAAAAAAACGTTTACCTAGCATAAATTCTCCTTTACAAGCATTTTATCAAGAAATAATTATTAATGCAATTTGTAAAATCGGGTAATTTTTTGTAAAGATATGTTAACAAAAAGTTCTATTTAAGCAATTTGAAATGAAATATATACTTTATATATTTACGAGGACTAAACACAAAGGATACTAACATGGGTTTTCTATCAGGCGCATATGGTAAATTAATGGCCGGGAAACTTGTCAGAGATCTACAACATCAAATGACAAGCGTCCAGAGTCAATTGCGCCGTGTTACCAAAGAAGTTGGTGACATGGAAAAGATGTTTTCGTCCCAAGAAAGAAACCTTAAAGCTCAAATGCAATCTCAAATGAATAATTCTGTTTTTGGGCTTATGGCAGGATCCGGATTTGGTGGATTTGATCAATCAAATATGCTCGGTGTTACGAGTGGAATGACGCAAGAACAATTCTCTCAATATTCAATGTATAACCAAATGGTTCAACAGCAATATTCAATGGCACAATCAGCATGGCAAGATATGTTTGAAATGCAAAGAGAGGCAGCGCTTCAACCTTTAAAAGATTTAGAAGATGATTTACAAACTCAAAAAGATAACTTAGAATCAAGGTTAAAAATAGCTCAAGCAGAATACGATGCTAAGAAAGAAGAAGAAAAAGCCGGAGTAAAAGGTATGACTCCTGATTACACTGGTCAAGGTTAATATAAAAAATAGGTTCCCTAATAAGGAACCTATTTTTGTTAGTTATTTTCTTTAATCTATTCATGAGTAATAATATGAGCACCTTGATTTTCAACAGGTAAAGTCATAATATTAACTTTTACATTCATATCTTCCCAAGTATTTTTTATTATATACTTAATTTTATCTAAATCATTCTTTTGGGAAATAACAATTATAGAAGGGCCAGCCCCACTCAGTACACAACCTAAAACATTTTCTTCATGTTTTAAATTTTCAATAATTCTATCTAAGCCAGGGACTAATTTCATTCTATAAGGTTGATGTAATCTATCTTTTAAGGCAGTTTTCATTAGGTCAGCATCTTTTGTATGAATAGCATGTACTAACATCGCTAAATGTTTTGCATTAAATACAGCATCTTCCATAGGAACTTCTTTTGGCAATACAGATCTTGATATATCAGTTGATAATTCATAATCTGGAACACATACTGTAATATTCCATTCTTCAGGCCAATCTAATTTTTTATAAAGAACACTACCATCTTCTTCTTGTGAAGATAAAACTAAACCACCAACTATTGCGGGAGTAACATTATCTGGGTGCCCCTCAACTTCAGTAGCGATTGACAACAAAGCAACTTCGTCTGCAGGATGACCTAATAATTCATTAGCAGCAAACAAACCTCCAACAATAACAGATGCACTGCTACCTAAGCCTCTGGCAATAGGTATTTGTGATTGTACAGTTATTTTTAACTCACTTGGAGTTTGTCCAATAGAATTATAAAGCAGCTCTACAGCCTTATAAATTATACTATTTTCATCCATTGGAATATGTTCCATGAATAAATCATCGTCAGTTTGATTATCATTTAATACATTAATTTCAATTCCTGTGCCTGGCAAAACTGTTTCTTCAATAGTTATAATATTATAAATGGGTAAAGCCATACCTAGACAATCAAACCCAGGTCCTAAATTTGCCGTTGTTGCGGGCACTTTTACGCTAATTTTCATAATTCCCTCATAAGTAACATGATTGTTCCATAAGTCTTTGTTACTTTTTATAAATATATTATATCAAAAAGATTAAAATTTGCCAATAATTTAGATATATCCTATAATAGCTGTATGTATGAACTATATCCATATTTTACAAATGATGGCTCAGTAGGTCTATTTTCTCCAAGTGCTGATGATATATACCACTCAACATACGGTGCACTAACTGAAGCATATGAAAAATTTATTTTACCTTCAAATATAAAAAATTTTTTGAAAGAAAATTCTGAAATTAAAATTTTAGATATTTGTTTTGGAATTGGTTATAACTCAAAAAGTTTTTTAAATTATTTTCTTGATTTTTTGTATAGCGATACGATATATACAGATAAAATTAAACATATCGATAAGATAGATACAAATAACAAAAAATACAAAATTTATTTACACGCATTAGACAATGATAAAAATTTAGCATTTCTTTCTCCTTTTTTTATATCTAATAATAAAAATAAAAATATAAATA
>CAUDIU010000053.1 GCA_958449715.1 uncultured Clostridium sp.
TTTGTAATCAGCTCGAGTTTTTTTATCATAAACAAATAAATTTGAAATGTCTACATAAAAAGAATTTGTAACTAAAGCAGCTTTTTCATTTAACTTATTTTTTCTCCTTTGTCCCCAATAAGGAGAGGTAACAATTTTTATGTTATTATCACCAAAAATATTAATCAGTTTAACAAACCTTTTAAAATATAATTCATCATTTTCACGCAAATAATTCTCGCCTAACTGAAAAATAATAATATCAGGATTATATTCAATTAAAGGGGTTAAAATATTATAATCGAAATCTGAATAATATCTTTCAAAATTAGCTAAATTATAAACTCTAGCACGAACTAAACGATTATTTTGCTTAACTGAAATTTTTCTGATTAAAACGTTGACATAATCATCTTTTATATTAGAAACTATTACTCCACTTGAAATAGAATTTCCTAACACTAATATTTTTAATTCTTTTTCATTTTTTTTAACATTACCTGCCGTATATTCAGCCTTATAATCGAATTCTCTGCTAAATTCATTTTTCACAATATTCTCAGCATTTTTAATATTATTTTTATAATTCAATATAAAAAATACACATATAAAGCAAGTTACAAACACTACAAATAATAATCCAAACTTAAACAAATTCATTATAATTCCTTAAACAATGTATCAATTAAGAAACTATATAAAAAAACAAGTAAAATTTGAATTAGCCATTTGACCTATTTTCTCGTTCGTGATTATTCGATTGTTGTAATTATCTGTTCGTAATATTTTTTATCTTTACAAGGTTTAATACTGTTTTTATTACGTTCTTCATTAAAAACTATTTTACCTTCAATCGGAATACTTTTTGTTGCCTTTCTAATAAACCACTCATACATAGTATCGACATGCCCCACATCAAGGGCTCTATAACCCAATTTACACAAATCATAAGCAAGAACAGTTGCAGTTGGTCCCAATGCAATTATAAAAAGAGTATCTTTAGGCTGTTTTTCACAAATATTTAGAATTTCACCATATTTCGAATAAGCATCTTTTATTGGACATAATATTCTTTTGATAGAATTTGCATTAGAAAATAAATCATTTCCGATACCTAACCTGCTTCCTTCTCCTTCTACAATTACAATATCTTTATTTTCCCATAATTTTTTCAAATTTCTATAATAGTCATTTCCTTTAGTTTCACTATCAAATTTTGATTGTCTTGTAAGAAATGCATCAACATAATTTTTTTCAAAATTCATATACTTATATAAATAATCCCTGCAGGAAACTAAAACTCTTCTAAAATAATCGCTATAACAACAACCAAATGTATCAGGAACACCAACCATTAAATCATCTAAGTCATTTTTTAAAACTTCTTCCAATCGTTTAGCGAGTTTTGGATCATATTGTTGAAAATTAATATTTTCTCCCATCATAATTTTAAATTCACCATCTCCAAAACGAGCAAGAGACTTATTAGAATCAACAAGAGCATATAAAGAATCATACAAATTTAAAACTTTTGGTAATTTAACTCTTTCTAATGTTCTAGGATCAGCTAATTCATACAAAAGATTTGCGAATTTTTCATCTAAACCTTTATTTTTTACAGGTAATCTGAATTTTAAACGCAATCCAAATAAATTAACTATTAATCTTCCAGTAATTTTATTTTTTTTAATAAACACCTATGCATCTCCTTAAATTTAAGAAAATTATATCACAAATTGTTAACAATTTAGCCATGCCTGCCAATATTATAGTTAAATATAAATATGAGTGACGAAATTAATAAAAAGGTTATAGATATATTTTCAAAGCATAATAAAAATATTTCCGAAGAAACAAAGGAAAAAATAAAATATTATGCGGGATTTAGTTATGTTAGAATTGACAAAGACCATAATGGAAATAAATTTAATCCGGAACATTTAGTAAAATATGCAGAAAAATGCCACTATATAGTAAGAGTAATGAGAGAATACAAAGGCGAAACCGTATTATATAACTATGATGTTCCGAATAAAAACCTTTTTAAATTTATGAAATCATTTGAAGAAAATACTCTTGATGGTACAATAATTGAAATAGACAAATATTTTCCAGAGGATTTAGCATAATAAAATGAATTGTTTTTTTAGAGAAAATCACGAAGCCTTATATAGATGCAACAAACCATACCAATATGTAGGTGGAGAATTTCTATCATATAATAAAGATTTTGACAATGCGAAAGTAAGATTTGCATTCGCCTTCCCTGATAAATATGAAATAGGGATTAGCAATCTAGGACTAAGAGTTTTATATGACTTAGTTAATAAACAGCCAAACTACACGGCAGATAGAGTATATGCTCCAGAATCAGATTTTCAACCAGAAATATTATATGCACTGGAAAGCAAAAAACACATAAAAGATTTTGATGCAATAGGTTTTTCTTTACAATATGAAATGGCATATCCAACTGTTTTAAAAATGCTTGATATGGCAAAAATACCATACAGAAACGATATGCGAAAAGACTCAGATCCTATAATCATCGCAGGAGGACCTTGTGCATTCAATCCATTACCAATAGCTGAATTTATTGACGTCTTTATGATAGGTGATGGAGAAGACAGCATAATAGAAGTTTGTGAAATTTTAGAAAAAACAAAAGGACTTCCAAGACAAGAAAGAATAAAAGCTCTTTGTGAGGGAAAAAATTCAGGGCGCTGGTCATTACTCACAGGAGGCACTGTTACAAAACGTATTGCGCAATTAAAATATGAAACAGCTCTAAAATCTTATCCAATCCCATTTTCAACGTCAGTACAAGATAGAGCTGTAGTTGAAATTAGACGAGGTTGCGGTAGAATGTGCCGTTTTTGTCAACCGGGACACGTCACATTACCAATAAGAGAAAGATCCGCAGAAGACATCATCAAAATAGCAAAAGAACTTGTGAAAAATACAGGTTATGATGAATATTCTCTTCTTTCTCTATCATCTAATGATTATAAAAACATTAATGAAGTAATAAAAGAACTTGCAGTTGACTTTAATGAAAAGAAAATTTCAGTATCACTGCCAAGTCAAAGAATTGACGGATTTAACTTAGAGCTTGCAAATCTTGTACAAAGTGTAAGGAAATCAACTATGACACTTGCACCTGAAGCAGGTAGCCAAAGATTACGTGATAAAATCAAGAAAAACATTTCAGAAGAACAAATTTTAAATGCCGTACTTACATTATATGAAAACGGCTGGTCTAAAATTAAATTTTACTTTATCTGCGGACTTCCAACAGAAACTCTTGCAGATATGGACGAAATGGCTGATTTACTAAGCAAAATAAAATATCGCTGCAAACTAATAAAAAAAGAAAAAGGACTAAATCACGGTCTTGATATAACTTGCACTTTATCTATTTTTGTACCAAAACCTTTCACTCCATTCCAATGGTACGGTCAAATGAACTTAGACAAAGTAGATGAGCATATCAAATATTTAAAAGAAAAAACAAAGCATATTAAAGGTTTGAAAATAAACTACCACGAAGATACAATTTCTCAAATAGAAGCTATACTTACTCGTGGAGATATTAGCTTATGTAAATACATAGAAGAATTATATAAAAAAGGCTGCTATCTAGATGCTTGGGGAGAATATTTTAATAAAGACATCTGGCATGAAACAGCAAAAGAACTTGGGATTAATCTTGCAGAACTTGCTCAAAAGCAATATTCTACAGAAGAAAAGCTTCCTTGGGATTTTATAAACATAGGCGTTGATAAGGAATGGTTAATCAAAGAATATAATGATTCAAATACAAAGCCAACCTGCGAAAAAGGCTGTGTAAATTGTGGAGTCTGCAAGAATCTTAAAACAAGAAAAATTCTTGCAGAACCCTTCAAAGCTAGTGAAAAAGCTCAAAATTTAAAAATCGAAATAAAAGATCCAAAAACTTGTCAAGGTTATGACAGAGAAATCTATAAATATAGAATTAAATTAACCAAAACTGGAATATTAAAATATTTCTCTCATCTTGATTGGCAAAATACATTTTTCAAAGCACTATCAAGAACAGATTTAGATATAGTATATTCTCTTGGTTATAACCCATCTATGAAAGTATCAATGGGAATTGCTCTGCCACTATTTGCAGAAAGCGAATGCGAACTTGTGGATATCGAATTGTTTGACAATCTTTCAATAGAAGAACTCAAACTAAAGTTAGAGAAAGTCTTACCAGAACAATCAAAAATTATAAGTATTGTTAAAATAGAAAAAAATGCCCCAGCAATTGATATGACCGCTCAATGGGCTGAATATAAAATAGATATTTTTAACAAATCACTTTACGATTTTGAAACTTTAAGATATAATACAGACAAAGTTTTATCTTCTGAAGAAATTTTTATAGAGAAGAAAAACAAAAAAGGTTTAATCAAAAAAACAGACGTTAAACAATCTATTAATTCATACAGATATGAAAATAATAGTCTGTACATAGTACTAAAAACCGGTCAATCCGCAATTAATAAAGAAGATGGAACAGTTGAAAGCGGAATTCCCGCACTGAGAGCAGATGTCCTAATGAATTTAATTGCACCCGATGTAACATTTGATATCAAACGTACACGGTTCTTTGACAGAGATTTAAAAGAATTATAGTAAAGGATTTTTATTTATGGCAAACGACAGACACAACAAAAACGGGCAGCAAAATGGAAACGTTGAAAAGAAAATCATTATTGCAGAACGTGATAATATTGCTGCTGTATTAGAAAACGGAAAAGTAACTGACTTTTTTATTTCAAGAGGCGAAGTAATCTTAGGTGATGTTTATCTTGCAACAGTAGATAACATTTTACCAAGTATTGATGCAGCATTTGTAAATGTAGGTTTCGATAAAATGGGCTTTTTACACGCACAAGATGTTATGGGTAAAGGCTCATTAAAAGATAAATTATCACCAAAACAAAAACTTATCGTTCAAGTTGTAAAAGAACCAACAGGGCATAAAGGTCCAAGAGTAACCACAGAAATAAGCCTACCTGGGAGATTTTTGGTATTAATGCCAAATGAACCAGGTATAAGCATAAGTAAAAAAATCGAAAATTCAAAAGAAAGAGCTAGACTAAAATCAGTAGTAAGCCTTATCAAACCTGTAGGAGTAGGTGTAATTATCAGAACAGAAGCAGAAGGACAATCTGAAGCAGATATTCAAGAAGACTTAGAAATCTTACTTGAAAAATGGAACAACATTATCACTGCAGCAGAAACAATGACTCCTCCAAATCTTTTATACAGAGATCAAGATTTACTATATAGAACAATAAGAGAAGCTTGCACTGAAGATGTAAAAGAAATCGTTGTAGATACTGCTTTTGCAATGCAAAGAGTTCAAAATATTTTGCAAAACTGGCATATGAACAAAAATGTTCAAGTAACTCTATACAAAGGGACAGAACCTTTATTAATTGCTACTGATATTCATAAAGAAATAAAAGCTGCATTAAATGTAAAAGTTAATATGCCATCAGGTGGATATTTATTTATCCAACAAACAGAAGCTCTAACTGTAATCGATGTAAACAGCGGTAAATTTACAAGTTCATCTACTCAAGATGAAACAATTTTGAAAACAAATATAGAAGCTGTACATGAAATTGCAAGACAATTAAGATTAAGAAATATCGGCGGAATGATTATCGTAGACTTTATTGATATGATGTCAAGAGCAGACAAACTTGCAATGTTAGAAGAATTAGAAATTGCACTTGAACCAGACAAAGCAAAACCTCAAGTAGGTCAAATTTCAGATTTAGGCTTGGTTGAATTAACAAGACACAGACAAGGACAATCCCTTTCTGAAATATTTACAAGAAAATGTCCTCACTGTCAGGGTACAGGCTACTTTATGAATGAATTCAACTTCTCAACACCAACAGCAGAAGGAGAATACAGAGCTAAAGCAGCAAAAATGAAGTTACCTGTAAACAACTTTAAAAAGAATAAAAATAACAACAAAAATCAAAATCAACCAGCTCCGCAACAAGAAACTCAAGTAGAAGAAATTCAAGAAATACAACAACCTGAAATTGAAGTAGAAAATCCTTCTACTATTGCGTCTCAAGAAACAGAAAAACGCGAAAATAAGAAAAAACGCGGGGGAAGAAAAAATAAGTTTGAGAAAAAAACTCAAGAACAACAAGAAATAGTTGTTGAACAAACTGTAGAAACTGCTGATACTGTTCTTAAACCAAATGAAGAAATCAAGCCAATAATTGAGCCAGATGCTTCAGAAAAAACAAAACCAGTAGAAAAAGAAGAACCTAAAGTAGAAATTGAAACTGAAACAGAACAAGAAAAAACAAATGAAACTTCTGAAACTCAAGCAGAAACAACAGAACCAGAAATTAAAAAAACTCGCAGACCAAATAGAGGGACATCCAAAACAAGAAAACCTCGAACTAAAAAAACTAAAGCAACAAAAGAGGAAAAAGTTGAAGAATAAAATCATAAATACAATTTTTACTTTTATATTTTTAACAGCAAATGCGGGATTGTGTGAGCAAACCCGCTCTGCTGTTATGCACAATGCAATAATTAAATTTGGTCTTGCAATGGGTGGGGTTGCATTATCTTCAATAATTATTTTTGTAGGGCTAACTATATACAATAAATTTTTCGTTTCTCAAACAAGACCTCATTCACTTGAAGAAGAAATCTTAAAAACACCCAAAACAACTGAAGATGCCATAAAATTTTTCATAAATAAAAATAAACTAAATTAAAAGGATTTTATATGAAAAGAAACGGTTTTGGAGCAATAAGCTTACTTTTAGGACTAGTAATTACAGCGATAATATTTTTAATAGGTATAAGCACATTTAAAGGTGTTTCATCAATAAAAATGAAAGATTCATCAATTGATAGTCAAAGTGTTCAAGAACATGTAGACCAAACTGTAAACGAAATAGAACAAATGCGCCAACAAACAATTGATTACAATAAACAAATGGAACAAAATGACTACTAATTAAAAAAGCGTTTATTTTTTATCCATATTATTTACTAATTCTTTCAATTTTGATCTTAACGCTAAATTTTCCTCTTTAGAAAGTTTCCCTTTAACATCATGAGGATATTTAGCTTCAATAATATTACCTTTTTGATCTACATCATAATCATACCCAAAAGCATAAAGATCTTTTTTTGCATCATTCATTGAAACAACATCTATCTCACCCTTACGATTTACATTAAATGATAGCACTAATTTTCTGTCCAGTTTAAAATCATCATTAGCATTTCTTTTACGATACAAATGATAACATTGACCATATTCCATGTTTGCTTTTTCTAATTTTAAAGTTTTATCATTTTCTAAAACATCAATTGTTTTAATCAAAGTATTTTCAGCATCACTACGAACTTTAGTCGGATTTTCAGATTTTAATATCTCATTTGGAAGATATATTTTTTGTCCAACTTTAAGCCCATTCATTTTTTCAACAGTATCTAATTTATTTAATTTAGCAATAAGTAACATGTAATTTGCAGTTTTGGCGTTTGAGGCATTTTGATCATTCAAACATTTTTTAGCTAAAGACCACAAACTATCACCTTTTTTCAAAGAGTATTCTTCTTTTTCTTTTACATCTGGCAACTTTGCCATTAAAGCATTAATATATGCTTGTTCATTTGATACAGAATTAATCATAATATCCCCTTTTCAAATTTCCCCATATATTTATAAAAAAAATATATTCAAGAAATTGATAAAAGGACTATACTTTTGTTAAAATTTGTGAATTTTTTATTATTTCATTTTGATAAATTGCATCTAATATTTCTTTAATAATTTGATTATATGGAGTTTGAATATTATGTTTCAAACCTAATTCAATTACCGTACCTGCAAACATATCGACTTCTGTTTTTCTTCCAGCTTCAACATCTTGCAACATTGAAGTTTTTCCATCAGGAATCATTGTATGCAAATGAGCTATCGTTTCATCTATCATAATATCAGTATTTTTAACACCTTCAGCTTTTGCTATTTTTTGAACTTCTTTCATAATATTAATAGCAAAATCCATGCATTTTTCATTCGCGAGCATCTCGCCAAATGTTAATCTCAAAATTGCAGTACTTTGATTTGCTGAAACATTTAACATATATTTTAACCAAAGAGAATGCATTATATCTTCAGGAATTTTATAATTTATTCCAACTGAATCAAAATATTTTTTAACTCTTTGAACATTTTCAATATCTGCGGTATTTTCAGAGCCATATACAATAGTATTCACATCATCATGAATAACATTTCTACCAGTTCTAACTGCACTATGACCTATGAAATATGAATATAAAAGTTTTTCTCTGCCATAAGTTTCTGCAATAATTTTTTCACTCGTAACGCCGTTTAGTAATGCTAAAATTACGGTGTCAGACTGAATAAAATTTTTCATATTTTTTATTACATCAGACAAACCATCATACTTCGTAGCAATAATAACTAAATCCGCTTTAAAGTTGTCATCATTTGGCAATATATAATTGAAATGCAACTCATTACCATTAAAAATTATCGGATTGCTTGAATACCTTTCAAACCTTTCCTCATCTACAAGAACCCTCAAGCTATCAGGGTTGAATTTTTGAATTTTATCGGCGTAAATACTGCCAATTGCTCCTAGTCCACAAATTAAAACGTTTTTGATATCTCTCATAACTTTATTTTAGCACGCAAAATAAAAAAAATTTTCTTTCTTTATAAATATTTAATCGACTTTTGTTAAAAATTGTACACATGGCTAATAAATTAAAGCAATTCATTGCAATAAAAATACTTTATTAATATGTAGTAGTGTAATTTATAGTGTAGTATTGCTAATGGGATTGGAAATACCTAGAGCGCTGAGTGTGGGCGCAATTCAACCGAATATTTACATAGGTCGAAACAACTATAATATAGGTTTTGGCAATCAACTTAATGCGGACAAATTTGAAAATAATTCAATTGATCGCTACACTTCTGAAAATGCCATAAAAAAAATGATTAGCGCCAACCCAAAAATAAAAAAAATAGTTAAAGATTTTAATCCAAACTTAGAATTAAATATTACCGGATGGAATCAATTAAAAAATAATCATCTTAAAGATGTTCAAAACATAGCAAAAGGAATAACTGAAAACTTACCGTTTTCATTAAAAAGCAGGGTAGATGAAAATGCAGTAGAAAAAGCTGCTTACTTACACGACCTTGGCAAAGTTCTTATTCCAAAAGCAATTTTAGATAAACCTGCAAAACTAAATCCTGAAGAAACTAAAATAATGCATACACATTCAGAACTCAGTTATGAATTATTAAAAACAACAGATTTGGATGAAAAAACGCTAAAACTAATAAGAAATCATCACCAAAACGCAAAAAAAACAGGATATCCTTGGGTTGGGAAGGATTTTAATGCCGATTTAAACTTACAAATTGTTTCAATCGCTGACAAATATTCTGCACTCACAGAACCAAGACCTTATAAAAAATCAATCACCCCAAAACAAGCTCTCACAATAATTTATCAAGATGTAAAAGACGAAAAACTTCATCCTTTTGTATTTAAAGCCCTAGTCAATTACGCAAAACAAAACGAGACAAAAACACTTGTGAGTTAAATAATATTTTGTTTGTTGTATAATATATTTGATGAATTTAGATACAGCAATAGATACATTTTTATCTCCAATAGCCGATAAAATTTCAGGGATAATATTTAGTTCAGTCACAATTCATGGTGTAAAGATTGAATTTCTTGTTGCCCTGCTAATGATTGCTGCGTTTTATTTTACTATTAGAACAAGATTTATTGGTATCTGGGGATTTAAACATGCAATACAATTAATTACTAAAAATTACGAACATAAAGAAATTAGAGTTAAAAAGAAAAAAGGAGAAGTTTCTGCTTTTCAAGCACTAACTGCTACAATTTCAGCTTCTGCAGGCATAGGAAATGTTGCAGGTTCTGCTGCTGCAGTATCTATCGGAGGTCCTGGCGTAATTTTTTGGATGATTTTAGCAGGATTTTTCTCAATGGCTCTAAAATTTGCGGAAGTTCTATTAGGATTAAAATTCAGAAAAGTAAATCCTGATGGCACAATTGCCGGCGGTCCAATGTACTATATTGAAGGAGCCTTAAAAAACAATAAATATATAGGAAAATTTGCTCCCCACTTATCAAAAATATATGCAATTTGCTGTATTTTTGCAATGATTGGTGGTTGGAATTTATTCCAGATTAACGCAATGACAACTCAAATTACTGAAGTAACAGGCGGAGATAAAAGTTTCTTTGCAAATCAAAGTTGGCTTTTAGGGTTAATTGTAGCAGTTATTACTTACTTTACAATTATAGGCGGCATTAAAGCAATTGGAAAATTTACCTCTAAAGTAACTCCAGTAATGTGCACATTATATGTTTTAACAGCATTTGCTGTGTGTATTTATAACATTGGACATGTTCCTCATACATTTGCATTAATTTTAAAAGAAGCGTTTCATCCAAAAGCATTAGCAGGCGGATGGATGATGTGTATGCTATGGGGATTTAGACGAGCAATGTTTGCAAACGAGTCAGGACTTGGAACTGCACCTATAGCATTTTCTGCAGTTAAAACAAATAACCCTGTTGCACAAGCATTTATTGCGATGTTACAACCTTTTGTAGATACAGTGATAGTAGGTTCAGCAACTGCATTTGTCATAGTTGTATCAGGAGAATACCTACATACATCAGGGATTGCAGGAATTGAGTTAACATCAAAAGCATTTGGAAGTGTTTGTCCGTTTTTCCCTATTTTATTAACTTTTATGGCAAGTTGTTTTGTACTATCCACAATGCTTTGCGGGTCATATTACGGAATTAAGGCTTGGAATTATTTATTTGGCGATACAAAATTGACAACAAGGACTTTTCAGGTTATATATT
>CAUDIU010000054.1 GCA_958449715.1 uncultured Clostridium sp.
TGTTGCATGAAGGATATTATGTACTTGGACAAATAATGGATGTTTCTAATTCAACATTTGTTTTTATGCCTATTAAATACCAAAATTTTCACAATGAAGTTTATGATATAAAAGGTAATTATCCTGCAAAATTTGTGGAAATGATTGATTCTTCAAGTAAAACTCCTGCTCAAGGTATAATTCCAAAAGATTCAAAATTTTTACTTGATTTTGTAATTGTTGATGAAGCTCCAAATAATGAAATTGGGGCAAAGTATCAAAATGTTCAAACTCCGGAAAGTGGAATTTCTTCTTTAGTAAATAAATCAGATCCAGTTATTTATGATGGTTCTATCCCTCAGACTATGAAGGATTTTCCAGGAATAAAACTTAATTCTTTTGATAATGGTAGTAACTTTAATATTCCTAAAAAATTGATTATTCCTGTAGAAAAAAAAGATAATAATATAAATTCATTAAAGCAATAATTGATATTTTTATTGAAAGGGCTTTATGTTTAGAATAAAAAAAAGCTTTGTATTGATTGCAATTATAATTTTTATTCTTTTAACTTTGTGTGTCCAAACAATTCCTAAAATGCAGTATTATTCAAAGATGCAGCAAAGCAATTTAGTAGAATTGGAAGCTTTGGTAAAAGAATATCCTAATTATCCGGAAGCATACATATTATTAGGTGAAAAATATGGAAAATCTATTCCAGAAAAGGCTGCATTTAATTATAAAAAAGCTGTAGAAATTGTAAATAACAAGAAATTTGAAGCAGCTATGGATGAATATATCGCTGCAGCTTATTTGAAAAATGGGAATGTCGTTGAAGCTGTTGAATATTATTCAAATCCAATTCTTATAAAGAATAATTTAACAACAAATATTTTATTGGCAAATATTTTACAGACGATTGGTCGATATGATGAAGCAATATATGTTTTAGATTCTTTTGAAAAAAATGATTTTTGGTCGTTAGCTAGTGCAGAGCCTGATATGTTTTCTCGTATGCGTTTGGAGTTTTGGTATAATATTTTATCATCATTCGATGATGGAACATATGCAAAAAATATGGTTTTGCACGCTAAAGCTATTGTTTATTATGAAAAAGGAGATTATGAAAAATCTTTGTATTATTTGAACGAATTTATGAAAAATTCAAATAATATACCAATTTCTTTATTATTAAGAATATATACAGCAATGGGGGATTTTGATAAAGCTGAAAAGTATTGTAAACTATTGGCTAAATATGAAAAATCCCAAAATTTTATGGATAATTATTCTCGTGCTCTTTATTATTTAGCAATAAAAGATTATAAAAAGTCTGAAGATATTTTTAAGGACATGAGTAATATTTCAGATAAAAAATTATCTTCTGACAAATTAACGAAGGCATTGTATGGGTTTTACGGCTTAGGAATATTGAATATAGAGAAAGGTAATTATAAATCAGCTATAAAATACTTATCTATGGCATTAGAACTTAGACCATATTATTATAATGCGGTAGTTAAGTTAGCAGAATGTTATAAGAAAACAAATGATTTAAAAAATTATAATAAGTATAATTTGAAAATAAAGGCATTATTAACATATTAAAAAAAAGACCGATTTTATACATCGGTCTTTTTTTATTTTTTTATTAAGAAATTAACCTTTAATTTGGCTCATTACTTCATCAGCGAAGTTTTCTTGGCGTTTTTCTAAACCTTCACCAAGCATATATCTTGTGAATGCTTTAACTGTTAATTTTCCATCAATAAGTTGTCCTACTGTAACGTCAGGGTTTTTGATGAATGGTTGTTCTAACAATACTTTTCCTGATAAAAGTTTGTTTACACGACCTTCAACAATTTTAGCTCTGATTTGTTCAGGTTTCTTTTGAAGATCTTCTTTACCCATTTCGATTTCTGTTTCATGATCAATAACAGATTGAGGAATTTCATCTCTTGAAATAAATTCAGGAGCAGATGATGCGATGTGTAAACAAATATCATTCATTAATTCTTCATCTTTTTTATCTGTTTGAATTAATACACCGATTTTACCGTTGTGGATATAAGAAGCTGTATTTCCTTCATAACGAACAAATCTTCTGAAAGTGATTTTTTCTCCGATAGATGCGATTTTTTCTTTAATTACTTCAGAAATAACTTTACCGCATTTTTCGCAAGTAGAAGCTAATAAAGCATCATTATCAGCAGGGTTTGTTTTTGCAACAACTTCTGCTAGGCTATTTGTTAATTCTTTGAATTCTTCATTTTTAGCAACGAAGTCTGTTTCGCAGTTAACTTCAACCATAGCTCCGCAATCAGCTTGGATAGAAGAAGCTACTAAACCTTCAGCAGCAATTCTTCCCATTTTTTTATCAGCAGAAGCAATACCTTTTTGGCGAAGAACTTCCATTGCTTTTTCCATATCTCCGTCAGTTTCAACAAGTGCTTTTTTAGCATCCATCATACCTGCACCTGTTTTGTCACGGAGTTCTTTTACCATTTGAGCTGTAATGTTCATTATAATTTCTCTCCTTTTTTATAGTGAAAGAGAGAATGGGCGATATATTTCCCACTCTCTTTCATTAAAGTTATAATTATTCTGCAACTGTTTCTGCAGCTTCTGCTGTAACGCCTGCATCTTCTGGTTTAATGCTTTCTAATTTTTTAGCGTTAGCATTAGCTTCTCTTAATTGTTTTCCTTCTAAAATAGCATCAGCTAATTTTGAAGTGATTAATTTAATAGATCTGATTGCATCGTCATTACCAGGGATAATGTAGTTGATGCCATCTGGATCTGCATTTGTATCAGCTAAACAAATAACAGGGATGTTAAGTTTGTTAGCTTCTTGAATAGCAATATCTTCTTTTTTCTGGTCTACGATGAAGATTAAATCAGGTAATCCTCTCATATCTTTGATACCGCCTAAAGTTTTGCTTAATTTACCTAATTCTCTGTTTAATTTAGCAATTTCTTTTTTAGGTAATTTTTCAGCGTGACCAGAGTTCATGAAATCTTCTAATTCTCTTAATTTGTTTACACGACCTCTGATAGTTTCGAAGTTAGTAAGCATACCGCCTAACCATCTTCTGTTGATATAATAAGCTCCAGATCTAACAGCTTCTTCTGCAACTACTTCTGCAGCTTGTTTTTTTGTACCTACAAATAAGATATTTTTATTTTTAGCTGCGAAATCTCTAACAACAGCATATGCTTCATCAAGCAAGTCTGTAGTTTTACGCAAATCTAAAACGTAAATACCGTTTCTTGCACCGTAAATATACGGTTTCATTTTAGGGTTCCATCTTTGAGTTTGGTGTCCGAAGTGAACGCCTGCTTCTAAAAGTTCAATCATAGATGCTACTGGCATCGGTTTTCTCCTTTTGTTTTAACTTATTGTACTACGGGCTATACTGTCTCATTTTTATATTCATAAAAACTAGGGCAAAACCTATCAGACTAGTGTAACCAATTATATGATAATACAAACATGCCTTTATGCAAATTTATTATTGCGTTTTATTACATAAAAAAAACGGACTTTCTATAAAATAGATTGTCCGGTATTTCATTTTCTGAAACAAAAAGGATTTACATTAACTTATATTGTGTTTTAAAATCTAGTATTCAATGCCTTGTCTTGCCATAACTCCTGTATCAAAGTAATGTTTGATAGGTTTCATTTCTGTAACAAGATGAGCCATTGCTTTTAATTCTGGGTGAGCATAACGTCCAGTTAATACAATTTCAAGGTTTTCTGGTTTGTTTAGTAATGCTTCTTTAACATCTGATACTTTGATCATATTCATTGCTGTACAGATATTAATTTCATCTAGAATAATTAATTGGTACTTACCTGAATTGATTGCTTCTTTTGCAAATTCCCAACCTTTTTTAGCTTCTTTAAAATCTTCCATACAAACGTTATGAGAATAACATACTCTATCCATTCCAAATTGTACAACATCTAAGTTAGGGAGAAATTTTGAAGAAGAAACAATTTCTCCATAAGATGTAGCGCTATCCCCTTTTGTAAATTGAATAATAAGTACCTTCCAGCCGTGTCCTAATGCTCTTAGAGCTAATCCTAGAGATGCTGTAGTTTTTCCTTTTCCATCTCCTGTGTAAATTTGAATATAACCATGTTCTAACACGACTCACTACCTCCAAATAAAACTGATAAGTTCCTCTATCCTTATTTTAACGAATTTTTCTCACTATTTAATCGTTCTAAAGTTGGATAAATATGTCGAGCAAAAGATGGATAAATGTATCTATCCCCGCTCCCAAGATTTGTATATTCATCATAGAACTTAATTAAAAAAAATAAATAACTTTCAGCGTTTCCATGCCAATCTTTTTACAATTAATTTTATCTAAAATCTATTAATTGCCTATTTATCTATTTTTTTAGCTATTTTATTTCTTTCAAAAAAAATTTACATAATTTTTGTAAAGTATTTGTTAAAAAAACTTGCATATTTTGAATAAAGTCTTGCTGAGCGTTTTCATGGTGTTTTTACATGTATTAATATTATTAATATGAACTAAGAATTTTTAAATAAAAATATGGGCATAATAAAATTAGGTCGATTTAATATGTTAATAAATGTAACAAAAAATACAATTACTGAAATTCCCTAATTTTTAAAGCGTTTACATGTTTAAGAGTATAAAAAGAGAGATTCACACATGAGTGTAAACAAACCAGGATTACCAAAACTGAATGTGAAATCTGAATTGCAGGCTTCTTTTAAGTCTGCTGTCTCTAGTAAACTTGCTTCTTCTACAAGAACCGGTTATGGTATACAAGCTCAGAGAAGCAGGAACTCTGATTTCTTTAATGTTAAACGTTATAATAGTTATTCTTTTAGTGAGCAAAGACATTATTTAAATGACAATAGAGTAGTTGTAAAAAATAATAATTTAATTGGAACACCAGTTGCTACTCATCAATGTTCTGGGGATAATAAATATGCAACAGTTTTGGCTCTTACAAGTATGTTGTCGCAGATGGCTGGTTCTGCTGCCTCTTTAACAAAATCATCAAATAGTGGAGTGGCAGGTAATACTCAAATGCAAAAAGCTGAATCAAATTCTGTGATTAACGATTTAGCAACTGCAAAAAATTCTTCTGAAATTCAAAAAGGTTTATCTCAACTTGAAACCGAAATGACAGAATGTGAAACTAAAATTGCAGATGCAGAAAAAACAATAAAAGAAGAAACTGAGTTAAAATCTCAAAATGAAACAAAATTAAAAGATACAGAAACTCAAATACAAGGTGAAAAACAAAATATTACAAAACAAGAAGGCATGATTACAAAACTTGAAAGTAGTATAACTCAGGATAAATTTGAGCTTGAACGTTTGGAATCATCATTAAGTACTTGTACTGGAGATCTAACAAAAATGGCTCTTGAAACTCAAATAAGTGAGTTAAAGGCAAAAATTGCGCAAGAAGAACAACAACTTGACGAAGCGAAAGAGTCTAAAAAAGCTTCAGAAAAGAAATTAGAAGAACTTGGAAATACTAAAAAAGACCTAACAAACCAAATTGCAACTAATGAGAAAAATATTCAAAGTGCTGAAGCTGAAAAAAATTCAGCAACAAGTAAACAAGAAAAATTAGAAGCTGCTCAAACAAAATATTCTAAAAAATTAACAGAAACCCAAAATAAAGAGTCAAAAGAATTATCAAAATTACATACAGAAATAGCTAAATATGCTAAAGAATTTAGCGAAACTTCTGATGTAAATAAGAAGAATAAATTATCAGAGAAATATACAGAAAAAGCAAAAGAATATAATGAATTAGTAAAAAATACTTCAGTAAGCGGATATACAGAAGTTGGTACAGATTTGAACTCTTTATAACATATTGTAACAAACAACTTTACTTTTAGATATATGTAATTTATAATAAATGCGTCGACAGTATTGTCATTCAAAAAAAAGAACGGGAATCCCCGTTCTTTTTTATCTAATAGGGTTTAAAGAAAGGGTAAGGTTTATTTTATGAAACAGGAAATTAATAGACATGATGTCTTGGAAAAAATTACACCGTTGATAGAAAATACAGCCATGCGTTTCGGTTATATTCCTATTGAAATAGAATTTGTCAAAGAAAATCATAGATGGTTTTTAAGAATTTATTTATATTCTAAAGATAAAGAAGTTACATTAGATGATTGTGAAAATGTTACAAGAAGCTTGTCTGATTTTCTTGATGAATTAATACCTGTAAAATATTATTTAGAGGTTTCTTCACCAGGATTGGAAAGAAAGTTTAAATCAGAAAAAGAATTTATAATTTTCAATGGAAGAAGAATTAGTTTAAAACTTAAAGAACCTTTAGAAGGTGAATCAGAAAAAATTTTTAAAGGTGAAATTCTTGATTATGATGAAAAAGAAGGATTAAAGTTTTTTAGATTTGATGACGGCAAAGAGTTACAAATTCCAAAATCTAATATTCAATCAGCTAAATTATATATTGATTAATAATAAAAATTAAAAATATGAAAGGATAACATTATGATTAAAATCGGAACAGCATTATTTGAAGCTTGTGAAGAATTAGAAAGAGAAAGAGGGATTGCTAAAGATGTGTTAATTGCATCTCTTTGTGATGCTATGGTTGCTGCATATAAAAAACATATGCACATTAAAGAAGCAACAAATATTGAAGCAATTTTAGATGAACAATCTGGAGAAATTGGCGTATTTAGAACAAAACTTGTAGTAGATGATGTTGAAGATCCTGATACACAAATTACACTTTCAGATGCACAAGAAATTGTAGAAGACGTTGAAGTGGGTGATGAAATTAAAATAGAAGTTACCCCAGAACAATTCGGACGTATTGCTGCTCAATCTGCAAAACAAGTTATTACTCAAAGAATCAGAGAAGCAGAAAGAAATCTTGTATTGCAAGAATTTATGGATAAAAAAGGAACACTTACTACAGGTATTATCCAAAGAGTTGAAAATCGTAATGTAATTGTAAATATTGGCAAAACTGATGCTATTATGCCTCAGAAAGAACAAATCCCGGGAGAATATTATAAACCAGGTAACAGAATTAGAGTTTTTGTTCTTAATGTTAAAGAAACAACAAGATTACCTCAAGTAATTGTATCTCATGCACATGCTGAGATTGTAAGAGAATTGTTTGAATTAGAAGTTCCAGAAATTGAAGATGGAATTGTTGAAATTAAATCAATTTCTCGTGAAGCAGGTTATAGAACAAAAATCGCAGTTTGGTCAAATGATCCTGAAGTCGATTCTGTTGGAGCTTGTATTGGACCACGTGGAAGCAGAATTCAAACAATTGTTTCAGAATTAAAAAATGAAAAAATTGATATCGTAAGATATTCAGAAGATCCTGTAGAATATATTGTAAATGCTTTATCTCCTGCAAGAGTTGTTTCTGTTGATATTTTAGCAGATGATGAATATGCTCATGATGCAATGGTTGTAGTTCCTGATGATCAATTAAGCCTAGCAATTGGTCGTGAAGGTCAAAACGTAAGATTAGCTCATAAACTTACTGGTTGGAAAATCGATATCAAGAGCGTTTCTCAAATGGAAAAAGCTGAAGCTCAAAATATCAGCAACTATGAAGAACCGGAAGAAGATAATTATGACGATGCAGAAGAAGAAGTTGATGAATTGCAACAAGAAATAGAAGAAGAAATGAATCAACAAGCATTAGATGAAGAAGATTTCCATGAAGATGCAGCAGAAGAATCTTCTGAAATTGAAGAATAATTCATAAAAATATAACTATAAAAAAGGGACTTTTTAGCTAAAAGTCCCTTTTTTATATTGGTTGACAAAAAATATTGAGCAAATATTATATAATTAAATGGCTTAAAATACCAAATTAGTATTGTAGTATAAGTAGAAAAAAAGGAGATTAATCTCATGGCAAGAGAAAAGTACGAACGTACCAAACCGCACGTTAACATCGGTACAATTGGCCACGTTGACCACGGTAAAACAACATTAACAGCAGCTATCACAGCTGTATTAGCTGCTCAAGGTCAAGCTGCATTGAAAAAATTCGATGAAATCGATGCTGCTCCAGAAGAAAAAGCAAGAGGTATTACAATCTCTACTGCTCACGTAGAATATGAAACTGCTTCTAGACACTATGCACACGTTGACTGCCCAGGCCACGCTGACTATGTTAAAAACATGATCACTGGTGCTGCTCAAATGGACGGTGCAATTCTTGTAGTTGCAGCTACTGATGGTGCTATGCCTCAAACTCGTGAACACATCTTGTTAGCTCGTCAAGTTGGCGTTCCTAACTTGGTTGTATTCTTAAATAAATGTGATATGGTTGATGATCCTGAATTATTAGAATTAGTTGAAATGGAAGTTAGAGAACTTCTTTCTTCATACGAATTCGACGGAGACAACATCCCATTCATCCACGGTTCAGCTTTAAAAGCTTTAGAAGCTGCTCAAGCTAACCCAACAATCGCTCGTGGAGCTGATAAATGGGTTGATAAAATTTGGGAATTGATGGATGCTATCGATTCTTACTTCCCAACTCCAGAACGTGATTTAGACAAACCATTCTTGATGCCTGTTGAAGACGTATTCTCAATCACAGGTCGTGGTACTGTTGCAACTGGTAGAGTTGAACGTGGTATCGTTAAAGTTGGTGACGAAGTTGAATTAGTTGGTTTAGGCGAAACTAAGAAAACTACAGTTACTGGTGTTGAAATGTTCAGAAAATCTCTTGACCAAGGTCAAGCTGGTGACAACATTGGTGCTTTATTACGTGGTATTGATAAAACTGAAATCCAACGTGGTCAAGTACTTGCAAAACCTGGTACAATTCACCCACATACAAAATTCACAGCTAACGTTTACGTATTGACTAAAGAAGAAGGCGGACGTCATACTCCATTCTTCCCAGGTTACAGACCACAGTTCTACATCAGAACTACTGACGTAACTGGTTCAATCAAATTCGATGGTCAAATGGTAATGCCTGGTGATAACGTTGTAATGGAAGTTGAATTAATCGCTCCTGTTGCAATCGAAGAAGGTATGAGATTTGCAATTCGTGAAGGTGGCCACACAGTTGGTGCTGGTGTTGTTGACAAAATTATTGAATAATTTTAATACAGCATTTTAATTTTAAAAACGAGCTTGGTAACAGGCTCGTTTTTTTATGTCTTTATACAAAAAGGCTGTCAAAATATGACAGTCCTTTACAATTCTTTTTCCCCTATAAAATTTTTCCTTTTCCCAAAAATAATATTGACCTTGACCTTTAAAATATTGACTAGAGTTATTTTGCGATTTGAAGAGTTTGGAATTTTGTTGCTTCTTTAGATTTTTGTAAGTATTTTACTAAAGATTTTGCAACTAATTCAGAACGTTTTTTATTTTCTCTATCTAAGATTTCAAAGTATTCATCAAGTGATGACATAATGTATTCTGTATTTTCCATTTCTTTTCCCCTTTGTGATTATTATAACTCAATTTTTTTTTAATGTTCAATTTGTTTCTTTTTTTTAACTTAAGAGAGCATCTAAGATTTCTTCATTTTTATTAGCTTTTTGAGTATTTCTTATTTGGTTTCTGTACATATAAGTTCTTAGAGCTTCTCTGATTAATTCAGAACGTGTGCGATTTTCATTTCCTGCTACTTGATCTATTTCGTTTAAAAATCTTTCGGGCATTGATATTAAAACTCTAGCCATATTGTTCTCCTTTTAACTAATTATTCCCTTTGTAAATTCCCCTTGTATTTATATAAAGGAAATTATTAATTAAAAATTGCGTAAAGTGTATATATTTTTTATTAATATCTTAATAAAAGTTAATATATTTTACTTAAAACCTTCTTACATAGTAGTTTTTGTCATTTTTTAATTCTTCTTTAATTAAAGATAGTTCTTTGTTGTTTTCAAATTTCGAGAGAATTTTTGCAGTTTTTTCTCTGATTGTGTACTCTTGAATATTTTTAGTTTCATTTAACAGTTGAATTAAATCTTTTATATTAATGTATTCATAAAATTCTGAAATTGTTTCAAGGTACCAATATAGTTTGAATATTTCTTTATTGATTTTATATTTTCCATCTTGAATGTCAAAACTTTTTATAGGTTCGATAAGCTTATTCGCCCTATCTATAAGCATTTTACAGAAATTATTTGTAAACTCGTTATATTGTTTTAGATCTTTTATTGCTTCAATTGTATTTCTACAGATATTACCATTAATATCAATTATTGCATCAATTATAATATGTGCATAATCTTTGAAAAAATCAGGATTTTCTGGAATAAATTCTTTTAATCTAAAAGATACAGCTTCTCTAATTTTTCCGTCACAACCGGTTAAGTTATTGATAAATATTTCAGCTTCTTCTTTATTGTTTATTTTATCAATTTTTAGAGTTGCAACTTGTTTTTCTACCACAGAGCCATTTTTCAATAACTCCATTAAATAATCATGAGAATATGAATTTTCATATATATTTAAAGCTGTATTAAAATCTTCATTATATTTATCTGTAAGAATTTCTGAATTATTATTATTCAAATTTTACACCTTTGCTAGTTATATCTATAATATAACATAAACTACAATGTTTTTTTTGCCTAAAATAGTTTTAATGTATGATATAAATTTAATAATATATTTTATAATATATTAAGGAGAATATTATGAAAGAAATTATATCATTTTTTAAAGATATTTTTATGATA
>CAUDIU010000055.1 GCA_958449715.1 uncultured Clostridium sp.
CCGGACAAGGTAAAGTTAAAACCGATGAACAAGTTTTACAGTCATACTACTTGAGGTTTACAAAACCTTTTGGAAATGAAATAATAGAATTACAAATCGAACCTGATGAAAAGATTAACAAGGTTCTAAAATACTTAAGGAGCTAGATAAAATGCAAATTATATCAATTATAGCAACATTAATTTTATGTTTTTTAATCATAATGAACTACCAAGATACAGCAGGTATTACTCTTCTTAGCAGTAAAATAGGTCAAATTTTACATATTACGCCATTCTCAATAAATCTGAATATGGCACTTTATACATTGATTGTATTCATTTTAGGTGAAATTTCTGCAATATTTTTCTTTGCGCCTTTATACACTTCATTAAAAGAAAAATTTAATGCTTATAAAAGAGAATTAGAAAAAGGCTCAATCTCAAATACATCTGCAGAAGCAAAAATTCAAGTATTAGAAAATAAAATTACTGTTCTTGAAAAAGCTCTTGATGATGCCCTAAAAAATGACAACAATAAATAAAAAATTACTAAAAGCAACAAAATAAAAAAGCCCGATTTAAAATCGAGCTTTTTTATTAATTTTTCAAAAATCTTAAGCTTCTTGTTTTGCTTCTTTTTGCTGATTAATAAGATTTTGAAGTTTTTCTTTAATCTCATCACCTTTTTTCTGCATATCAGAAACAACATCATCTGCTTTTGATTGAATTTCTTTAACGGTTTCATCAGCTCTTTTCATAGCTTCTTTAGCACCATCAGCTAACATTGCACGAGTTTCTTCTCCTGATTTTGGAGCTAACAAAATTCCTGCAATAGCACCGATTGCGCCACCTACAATAAAACCTGCTAAAAATTTAGTTGCTGACATAATTTATTACTCCTTTACTGTTTCATATACATTCTAACAATTTAGTTTTAAGAATTAATCACCGGAAACTACTATTTTCTAAAAAGATTATAAGCAGTTGTAAAACCTTTTATTAATCCGCCAAATAGTGTTCCTGAAACAATCTTCGTCTTATCGATAAAGTTTCCAACAGCAGATTTAAAATCACCGACTCCCTTATCTGTGTTTTTGACAATCTCATTTATTGAGCTCAATGTTTCATTTAATTCTTTAAGTGTCGGTTTTAATTCTGTATTTACAATAAGTGAAGTTTGATTCAAATTCTTTGTAAGAATTGAAAGGTCAATCAATAGTTTAACTAAAAAGCCAGCTACAACAATTACAACAATTCCTGTAGCCCAAGCTAAGAAAGTTAACCCTTGATTTAACGCTATTTGTGACATCTCCATTTAATTAGTTCCTTTTTAGTAGTTGTTATACTCGTCGTCCATTTCTTCTAATTCTTTTGCTTTTAGAAGTTTCTTAGATTTTATCATATTATTAAATTTTCTGAATTGCCTTTCAAGCTTATATTTCATTAAATCAATATTTTCAAGAGCTTGCTTTCTAGCTTCTTTAATAGCAGGAGAATTTTTTTCATATAATTCACAAGCAGCATCTTTAATTTGACGTCTTGATTCCTCTCCTGATTTTGGAGCATAAAGAACTCCTGCAATGAGCCCGCCAACAACACCTGCAAGCAAACCCATACCAAACATTAATGATTTGTTTTTACTCATAACATAACCTCATCTTTCGTTTTTTATTTTAACATATTTTTTTCAAGATTACAAGCTAAACAAGGAAATCCGTTGCTACATCACGGATTGCGCCGATTAATTTATAAATATTAGAGAAATTAGTTGTCTTTATTTTAAATACAATTAGGAATAAATATAATGCTGTCATTATAATGAATTTATAAAATATTTGCTCTCTTTTCTTTCTAATAAAAACAAATACTTTTTCAAATGACTGATTTACATTTGTAACCACGCATCTTATATATTGCAGACAAGTTTCGCATAACGGATTAAAAGCCTCTACATAAGCATTGTAACGGCATACTAATTTATCTGCTTTTACTATATAATTTATAATAGTTATGGCAATTATTAATTCTGCTATAAAAATTATTGCGATAAATAAATACATTTTTATTATTCTTACTTTTGTATTATATTAGAGAAGTATAAAATAATGTCAATAAAAATAGAATACGTCTAAAGGACTATTTATGATTAGTAAACTAAAATTCTACCTGTCTTTAATAATTGCGAGATGCGCATATATTGGAATAAGATTATTGAACAAATCATCAGGCACTTCTTTTGTTGGAATGCTTGTCTTAAAAATTTGCCCTGATTTTTTAAAGTATTGTTCTAAATATATCAAAAAAAGAATAATCACAATTACAGGAACAAACGGCAAATCAACAACTTCAGGGCTTATTGCACATATTCTTGAAACAGCACATCAAAACGTCGTACATAACCTAAAAGGTGCTAATATGCTTACAGGTGTAGCAAATGTATTTGCACTATCAATTGCACCGCTAAAAAGATTTGATTACGCCGTAATTGAATCTGATGAAGCATATTTAACTAAATTATATGATTATATGAAATCAGATTACCTTGTAGTTACAAACCTATTCAGGGATCAACTTGACAGATATGGAGAATTAAATACGACTGCAGAATTTATCAAAAATGCAATCGATAAAAATCCGGATTTAAAATTAATTTTAAACGCAGATGACCCGATTGTAGCAACATTCGACAGAACTAAATACGCTGTATATTACGGCTTTGAAAACGTTGAATATGATTGCAGCTACGAACATAAATCAAATGCACCGTCAGAAGTTTTTAATTGTATGTGCGGAGAAGAATTAAAATATTCTAAACAATTCTTTGCTCAA
Source organism: uncultured Clostridium sp. (assembly GCA_958449715.1). Taxonomy (GTDB): domain Bacteria; phylum Cyanobacteriota; class Vampirovibrionia; order Gastranaerophilales; family Gastranaerophilaceae; genus Stercorousia. The sequence continues at coordinate 2,811 of CAUDIU010000055.1, forward strand.
CAAGGACACTACTATTGTCCAAAATGCGGATATAAAAGACACGAATGCAATTATTCTGCTGATGTAAAAGTCTATAATGACTATTCAGTTCTTACAGTAAGAAATAGAGGAATAAGTTTTGAATTCAAGGTTAATCTTGCAGGACTTTATAATGCATACAATGCACTTGCAGCTATTTCTTTAGGCTTTGAAACAGGAATGAATCAAGAAGAAATTCAAAAATCTCTTGATACTTATCAAGCAATTTTCGGAAGAACTGAAAAACGAACAATTAACGGGAATCCGACAGTAATTCAACTTATTAAAAATCCTACAGGAGCAAGTGAAGTATTAAAAACCGTTGACTTAAAATCAAATATTGTAATAGCTATCAATGATAATTATGCAGACGGCCGCGATATCTCTTGGTTATGGGATAGTGATTTTGAGCAATTAAAAAATGCTGAAAAACTTGTTATTACATCAGGCTGTCGTGCAAATGACATGGCTACAAGATTAAAATATGCAGGAATTCCTCAAGAAAAAATTATTGTAGAACCAAATATTAAAAAAGCTATTGATAAGGCTACAACTGCAGGCAAAACAACAATTTTACCTTCATACACAGCCCTTTTAAAAATCAATAAAGAACACCTAAAAAAATAAAAAAGAAAAGAGGTCAAATTATGTTATTAGGCGTAAATATAGATCATATAGCAACTCTTAGAAATGCAAGAGGCGGAGTAGAACCAAGTGTTGAAAAAGCCGCAGAAATAGCAGAAGCAAACGGAGCATCTTCTATTACAACACATTTAAGAGAAGACAGAAGACATATAAAAGATGAAGATGTATATTCTCTTATCAATATGCTAAAAACAAGACTTAACCTTGAAATGGCAATGGCTGAAGATATTCAAAAAATAGCACTTGATATAAAACCTTATTCAATCTGTCTTGTACCAGAAAAACGACAAGAAGTTACAACAGAAGGCGGACTTGATGTTGCAGGACAATTAGATAAAGTAACCGAATTTATAAAACCACTCATTGATGCAGGAATTATTGTAAGCTTATTTATTGATCCTGAAGAAGAACAAGTAAAAGCTTCTGCAAAAACAGGGGCTCAATTTATAGAAATGCACACAGGAGCTTATGCAGAATCTTTCGGATATCAAGAGGAAGAAGAAGAATTCCAAAAATTAAAAAAATCAGCCGAATTAGCTCAATCACTAGGTTTAAAAGTTAATGCAGGTCACGGACTAAACTATGAAAATGTTCATAGAATGCATGAAATTAAAGACTTACACGAACTAAATATTGGTCACAGCATTATCTCTCGTGCAGTATTTACAGGACTACCAGAAGCTGTTACAAAAATGAATGAATTAATTAAATAGGAATAAAAATGAAAACAGAAAAAGAAATTATAGAAGAAATGTCACAAGTTGTTGAACAAATGAGATTAGACGATATTGAAGACAACCCAGACATTGTAGATGAATATTTTGATTGCGACTGCTGTGGAGAAAATAAGTGCCTTGCAGGCTCAATTGAATATGAAGGATACAGATTATGTAATGATTGTGTGTTGTTAGCAGAAACAGGATTTGCTCTAAATCGATTAAAATCAGTAAAAGATCTTATTGATGCTATAGAAGACAAACATTTAGAACAACTCGCAAATTTTGTCAAAGAAGAAGAAAGCCGTTCTAATAATTAATCCTTTAGACTGCTAAATATTAAAAACTAATTCTAAAGAATTAGTAATATTTCTTTACATATAGTTAAAAAGAATTAGTTATAGGGTATATATTCAATATAGAGAAAAAATCGAATCGAATAGAAAGAGCTGGAGCTAACACAACAATACATATATAATTCATAAGATTTGACGAAGATTGAATTGCAACCTCGTCATTTTTTTTGCTTATTTTAAATATTAATAAATCATATTATTTAAAACTAATACCTTTAGACTAATTACAAGTTTAACTAATTCTAAAGAACTAGAAATATTTCTTTACATATAGTTAAAAAGAATTAGTTATAGGGTATATATAAAATAGAGAAAAAATCGAATCGTTTAGAAAGAATTGGAGCTAACACAACAATACATATATAATTCATAAGCTTTGACGAAGTTAAATTGCAACCTCGTCATTTTTTTTGATTAATTATTCAAGATTAAACTTCGTGATATAATTATATTATGGATAAAAAAATACCCGAAAAAGTTATAAACAGATTAACCCTATATCATTGTATTTTATCTGATTTTATAAACAATAAGACAGAATTTATTTCAAGCAAACAAATTGCCCAATTATTGAATATAGATGATTCTCAGGTCAGAAAAGATATAAATTACCTTGATAATTCAGGTAAAAGTAGAGTCGGTTATATCGTAAAAGAACTAAAAATAGCCATAGAAAAAACACTAGGTTTCAAAAAAAATAAAAAAGCTTTCATAATCGGAGCAGGAAATTTAGGAACAGCAATTGCAAATTACGGAAATTTCACAGATTATGGTTTGAATATTATCGCACTATTTGATAATGATCCTCAAAAAATAGGCAAAATAATCAATGGAATGGAAATTAAAAATATATCTGAATTACCCAAAATAGCAGAGAATAACGAAGTAGATATTGCAATATTAACAGTTCCAAGACAATTTGCACAAACAACTGCAGATTTCTTAGTAAAATCAAACATTAGCTACATTTGGAATTTTGCTCCGGTTGTCCTATCTGTCCCTAATAATGTTCAAGTTTGGAACGAAAATTTAATGGGAAACTTTTTGCAATTCACCTACGACATCTAATTTGTTAATTTGATATAAATATCTGAGTCCTTCAAGAGTTAATGTCGGATTTATAAAATCAAAAGGTCTTTTCAAATAATTTGAAATCAAACCAGAATATCCGCCTGTTGCAACAACAATAACTTTGGATCCAAGTTCTTTTTCACATTGTTCAATTAAACCGTCAATCATAGATGCTGTACCTCTCAAAACTCCTGACAGAATTGCATCATTTGTGTTATGCCCTATTGCATTATTAGAAAGAGAAACTTCTATTCTAGGCAATTTTGATGTGAATTTATTCAATGCTTTTAATTGAGATGTCACACCTAAAGTTATAATTCCACCAATAAAATCACCATTAGAATCAACAACATCGAAAGTAGTTGCTGTACCTAAATCAACAACAATAACAGGATGTTTATATAAAACATACGCGCCAACAGCATTTGCAATTCTATCAGCACCAGCTTCCTTTGGATTATCCAAAGCAATTTTTATACCTGTATTAATATCAGTAGATAAAATCATAGAATCAATTTTAAATACATTATCAACAGATGTTTTAAATTTTTTAGTCAACTCTTCAACAACAGATGATATAATGCAACCATCTACATTATAATTACGGAATAAAGATTTTAATAAAACCTCATATTCTTCTAAAGACAAATCCTTATCTGCCGCTAATCTATATTCTTCAATCAACGCATCATCGTCAAATAAACCTAGTGTAATACTTGTATTTCCAATATCGGCTGTTAATAACATAAATAAACTAATCCTCTTTCGAAGATTAGTTTATTACAAAGAAAAACTTTTTGCAAAAAATCTAAGCTTTAAATGCCCCGACTTCTTGAGTGCCGCCTTGCTTTCCAACTGTGAATGCACTATTAAAATTATCTGGTAAATTATTAATATATGACCCGAAACCGTTCATTAAGGCACCTATATTTTCCCAAGGATTTTTCTTTTTTACTTGAGTAGAATATGAAGGTCTATTTGTCTTATCTTCAAATCCGATTGCATCAACACGTCCAGTTGTCATAATTATATCTCCTTAGTATTATACTCATATCTCTTATATATATACTAAGGATATAAATTCCACAAAATTGCTTTTTTTCTTCAATTTTGTTACATATGTTTACAAAGCAATTATTTTAAAATATTTTTTTCAAGAGCAATGGCAGTCTTTGTCTTTGCAAGTCCACCTTGAGAACTTTCTTTTAATAAAGGCGACATTAATTTTCCTGTTTGCTCCATAGCATCTACAACTTCATCAATAGGAATTTTAGAAATTATATCCGCCATAGCAAGCTCTGACGCTGTTACAGCATGAATTGCTAAAAACGGATTTCTTTTTACACAAGGTATTTCAACCAAACCACACACAGGATCACAAGTAAGACCTAAAATATTTTTCAAAGCCAATGCAACAGCATTAATAATTTGTTTTACACTTCCGCCTCTCATTTGCGTCAAAGCAGCCGATGCCATAGCAGCAGCAACGCCACATTCAGCCTGACACCCCCCAACAGCACCTGCTAAAGCCATTTTATTTGAAACAAGCCTACCAACTTCTCCTGCTGTAATTAGAGCATTTATCTGCTCTCCTTCAGGAATATTATTATCTTCTGCAAAAGCAATTAAAACAGATGGAACAATACCACAAGATCCAGCAGTAGGACAAGCAACAATCGTGCCCATTCTCAGATTTTGTTCACTGGTCGCAAGAGCATATATCATGATTTTTCTCGCTGTATCACCTAAAATAGATGAACAATGAGAATTTTGTAACTTATTACAATCATCTCCACTCATACCACTTGGGGATTTTTCTGTAGACTTTAGTCCAATTTTAATAGCCTCTTTCATTGCATCTAAGCTCTTTTTAGCCTGTAATCTTACAGAGTATTCTGAATACTCACCCTTTCCAACTTCATTTTCAAGAGCTACCTCATATATTTTTTTATTTGAAGCTTTACAAGTATAATATAATTGTCTAAAAGTAGTTATTACTTGATCCATATCTTATTAACTTTCTAATTTCTTAATATATCTGACAATATACATCTTTTTTAAATCACTTACTGCGTTTAAACATCTTTTGGATAATTCACCATCTACACAAATACACATAGAAGCATCTTTACCTTTACCGCTTCTATCACAATGTAATGATGCAATATTTACCTTATCTTCTTGAATAATATGAGTTACAGCAGAAATCACACCGGGAACATCTTCATACACAACGAGTAATGTATTATATTTTCCGTCTAAATTCACCGAGAAATTATTAATTTTAGTCAGCAAAATTTCCCCAGCACCAATAGAATCCCCAGATACAGTCATATTCAATCCGCCTTCAAATATAAAGTCAACAGCATTCGGGTGTCTATTAAAATCATCTAAAAACTCAAAACTATAATTCAATTCTTGAGCTTCAGGAGTATCAAAAACATTTTTAATTCTTACATCATCAACAGAAAAGCCCAAAATCCCAGCAAGCAAGCCTTTATCAGTACCATGGCCTTTTCCTGTATGCGCATAAGAATTATATAATTTAAAGGTAATTTTATCAGGCTTAGTATTATAAACATTCCTAGCCAAAAGTCCCAACCTAACAGCTCCTGCAGTATGAGAACTTGATGGACCTGCCATAATCGGGGAAATTATATCTATAATTGAAGATTGACGCATAACTAAAATCCTTATATATAAAAATTATAACATCTCATTAATTATTGTAAATAATTTGTAAATTTATGACAATAATTAACTTTTTTGTGGTTTTATATATATACAAAGTGTGTAGGGAATTTTAGTGTAGTAAAGGAGTAAGATGTTTAGTCCTGAATTCATGAAATACTTAATCAATTATCAAAAATCAGAGTTTACCCCAGAAAATACGAAAAAAGAAATTAAATTCAAAAACAATAAATCAGGTAAACTTGCTGAAGTTTTAGCTGTTGTTTTAAAATAACAAGTTATTTTGGTTATTATAATATAAAAAAAAACGCCGTTCCCTTTCGAAAACGACGTTGGAATTCTTTGAATAATTCCTCGTAATAGTGTGAAGTGTAGTGTGCAATAAAACGTGTTTTTGATTCCTCGTTTTATGCTTTTCCTCGTGTCATGTATATAAAAAATTTTTAGTATATATAATTGCTATATTTTTAATATCAATCTTATATTTTGTTACAAAAGTTAATACTTTTAACTTTTAAATAGTTATAGTATTATATAATTACTGGATTTAATAAGGTTTTAAAGGAGAGATATGAAAATATTAGTATCAAACGACGATGGTATAGCAGCTAATGGGATTAGATGTCTTACTGAAACTTTAGCTCAGGAACACGAAGTATATGTAATAGCTCCAGATAGAGAAAGGAGTGCTGCAGGACATTCCCTAACACTTCACACACCTTTGCGTGTAGAAGAAGTAGAAGCATATCATGGTGTAAAAAGAGCTTGGGTAACAACAGGGACACCTGGAGACTGCGTTAAAATAGGTATTAATGCAATTTTATCAAAAGAAGAACAACCTGATATCGTAATTTCAGGGATTAACCACGGACCCAATTTAGGTGCAGATATTTTATATTCAGGAACAGTAAGCTGTGCAATGGAAGGTGCAATGCTTGGAGTTCCTAGTATTGCAATGTCTTTAGCTAGTATGAATTATGAATATGAACATTTCAAATATGCTGCAAAATTTGTAAATCTATTACTTCCTAAACTAAAAGAATTTAGTTTTCCTAAAAAAAGTATTTTAAATATCAATGTTCCAGCTCTTGATGAAGAAGATATTGCAGGAGTAGCAATAACTGAACTTGGAAGAAAAATGTTCACAGATAACTACGAAAAAAGAATAGACCCAAGAGGCAAAGTATACTACTGGATGGCAGGAGAATTAATTACAGAAGCAGAAGATTCCAACACTGATATTGCTGCTGTAAAAAATAATAAAATTTCAATTACACCTGTAACATATGAAATGACTAAAGAAGATGTAATGTCTAGCCTTGAAAACATTCTTTGCAAAGGCGATGCTTGCAACTGGTTTAATTAAATTTTACAAATTAATAAATACAGAAAGCTCTTTAATCATTAGATTAAAGAGCTTTCTATTTGTTTTTGTAATAACTTTTATTCCATAATAACCCTAGCAGGATAATTATTCCTTAACAAATCATTTGCAACACTTTGAGCCTTTTCTCGTGTTGAATATGAACCAACTTGAATAGTATATGCTCCACCTATATTTCTAACATATGGAGAAATGTTCATACCTGATTCAGCAATAATACCCTTAGCAACTTCAGCTTGTTCTTTTGTTGCATAATAACCAACTACGACTTTTGCAGATGCGCTCTGTTGTTGAACTTGAACAGGTTTTGGAGCAGGAGATGCTGTCTCTGCAGGTTTTGGATTTGCGTCTCTATCTGGAAGAGTAATTGGATCTTCGGTTTTGGCATTATCTGTTGATGATTCCTTATCTTTATTCTTATGATCAGGTAAAACAACTTTTTCATCTAACTCTGTTGCAAATGTTTCATCTTCTTTCTTAGTACCATTATCTTCTTCTTGAAGCAATTTTAATCTTTCATCTACAGAAGATTTATCTAATTCGTCAACATCAGAACTTGTAACAGCTGTATTATCATCTCCAATAGATACATCTACTTCCGGAGAAATTTGTTTTGCAATACCTAAAAATAAT
>CAUDIU010000056.1 GCA_958449715.1 uncultured Clostridium sp.
TTGGAATTAAGATCTACTCCTCAAAACACTGTTTTTGTTGGTGACAGCTTGTCAGATGGCATCGCAGCAAATGAGGTTGGTTGTAAATTTATTGCAGTTACTTATGGATTTGGTTTTAAATCAGTGAATGATACAAAAAAATGTGAGCCAATTTTAGTTGCAGATTGTGTAGAGAATATTTCTAATTTTTTTGTAAATAAGAATAATTTAAAATATAATTAGCTGGAAAGGAATGGATATGAAATTAATAGAAAAAATATTTTCAGTAAAAAATGAAAATTTTCATAAAGTTTGGACTATACTTGGTTTGAAAATAAAATATTTTCAATCTAAAAGATATTATTTAAATGAGTTAAATAGTTCTAGTGATTCTATTAGTAAAAATTTAAGTATTGTTAATAGTGATATAAAAAATATTAAAAAAGAAATTAAGGATATTCATTCTGATATTTTAAATAAACAAATTGTATTATCAGAAAAAAGTTGTGAACAATTATCAAGAGCAGTAAGAGATAAATTTTATGGTGTTGTAAATGGAGCTATGTATTCTCCAAAAGAAACATTTCTTGCAGAGGCTCATGCTCAAACTATTGATTTTATTAAAAATAATATGGATTTAAATAAAATCATGCTAAAAGGAGATAGAATTTCAAATCTTAAGTATTCTCTTTCATTAGTTAAAAATAAAGGTTTGTTTCTGGAGTTTGGTGTGTATTCTGGAGAAACTATTAATATTATTTCTTCTACTTATAAAGACGAAAAAGTCTATGGTTTTGATTCTTTTAATGGTTTACCTGAAAATTGGAATGGTTGGTCATTAGAAAAATCGTTTTTTAAACGAGCAAATCTTCCAAATGTAAATTCTAATGTAGAGCTTGTTGTAGGTTGGTTTGATGAATCATTACCTTCTTTTTTAGAGCTTCATAATGAAGATGTTGCTTTTTTACATGTTGATTGTGATATTTATTCATCTGCAAAATATGTTTTGGAAGCATTGAAAAATAGAATTAAACCGGGAACGATTATTGTGTTCGATGAATATTTTAATTTCCCTAATTGGCAAAATCATGAATACAAAGCGTTTATGGAATTTATTCAAGATACAAATTTAGAATATGAATATGTATCTGTAGGAAGAGATCAAGTTACAATTCGCATAATTTAGATATTTAAAGGCATTAGGTAGGATATTTGATAAATGGAAAAAGAAACAATTAATATTGTATATACACCAGATAATAATAATTATAAATTCGCTTTAACTTCAATACAAAGTGTAATTGATAACAATAAGAAGAATCAATTATCATTTTATATTGCTATTGATGAAGATTTTGATGAAGATTTAAAAATTTTATTTTTAAATTATAAAAATAAATATAAAAATGTCGCAAAAGTTGAATTTTTAAATATTAATAAACAAAAATATTCAGAATTTTCTAAAAATATAACTTATTCAAAAAGAATTTATTTAATTGAAGTCCCTGATATTGTAAATGTAGATAAATTATTATTTGTTTCTGTGTATTGTATTGTAAATATAGATTTGAAGAATCTTTATAATACAGATATTTCTGATTATCAATGTGCTTGTAGTGAGTATATTACTCCTTCTTCTTTAATAAAAAAATATAATTTGCTTGGAGTAAGTAATATTTATTCAACTAATATAGTATTGATAAATACAAAAAAATGGAAGGAAGATAATTTATTTGAAAAACTGAAATCATTTAAAGTTTATAATCCAAAGGATAAACCTCATATTTGGTTTATTTTAGGTACAATTATTAGTAAGATTAAGTTATTAGATTATAAATATGATTATACAGAAGAATTTTGGTTAAAACAGCTTCCAGTATTTAGTTGTTCTCAAGATACAGAACAAGCTTACCAAGCATTTTTATCCCATTCAAAAAAACCAGCTATTATTACATTTGCAGGACCTGCGCCTTTCCTTGAAGGCTGTAACCATAGTTATCGAGATTTATGGTGGAAATATGCTAAAAAAACTGAGATATATGAGTCTATAAAGATAAATAAATTAGAAAAATTACTGGAATTACTAAATAAAAATAGAGTGTATGTTAATTATTCCAGAATGTGGCCATATATTAAACCAATATGGTTCAGAGCTTTATTATCGATGCTTATATGTATACCAATCGGTTCATTAGATGCTGTAATTGCATTAGCTCTTAAGCCATATATGGATTTGGTAATGGTTGAAAAAAGTATAAGTTCTCCTTGGTATATTCCTTTAGGGATTGTTGCTTTTACATCTATTCAAGGGGGATTGAAGTATTTGTCAGCATATCTTTCAACTTGGGTTGGGATGAAAATAACAAATGGACTTAAGTTTGATTTGTATAAAAAATTGTTGACATTGCCTACTTCTTTTTATGATACAAAAAATTCTGGTGATGTAGTTTTCCAATTCAATAATATGGCGGATAATGCTTGTTCTGGTTTATTAAACAACTTAAGTGTGTTTACTCAAAGAATATTCTCATCTGTGTCATTAGTCTGCGTATTATTTTATAATTCTTGGCAACTTGCATTGATAGCAGTTTTTGTTTTAGCTTGTGCTTTTGCTCCTGTTGCTAAATTACAAAAAAGAATTAAAAGTGTTATGGAAAGAACTGTTGTTGCAGATGCAGCTATTATAACAGCATATAATGAAACATTTAATGGTAATAAGACTATTACTTCATACAACCTCCAAAATACAGAAATAGATAAATTTGCATGGATTCTAAAAAATGTATTGAATTTAAGAATAAAAATGGTTCAAAAGACTCAATGGCTATCTCCGATGATGCATGTCATTGTATCAGTCGGTATTGCTGCTGCGATAGGGTATGGAAGTCATTTGATTATGTCTGGAACTATAACAAGTGGTAATTTTGTATCTTTTATTACTGCTTTAATTTTGTTGTATACGCCAGTTAAAAATATTGGGAATAACCTTAATTCAGTTCAACTTTCGTTCTTTGCAATAGAGCAAATTTTTAATAAATTAGATATAGTTCCTTCTATTAGAAATAAAGAAAATGCAATAGTATTAAATAAGGCTCATTCTCGCATATCATTTAAAAATGTTAATTTTGAATATATAAAAAATAAACCGGTACTAAAGAATATTAATTTAGAAGTAAAGCAGGGTGAAACAATTGCATTAGTTGGTAATTCAGGTGGCGGGAAAACAACTATAGTTAATTTATTGCCAAGATTTTATGATGTAAAATCAGGCAATATAATGATTGATAATGTTGATATTAGAGATTATACACTTGAATCTCTAAGAGATAATATTGCAGTTGTATTCCAAGATAATTTCTTATTTTCAGGAACAATAAAAGAAAATATCTTATTGGGCAAGCAAGATGCTACAGATGAAGAAATACAACAGGCTTTAAAAATGGCTTATCTCGATGAATTTATTTCAACTTTAAAAGATGGAATAAACACTCAAATAGGCGAACGAGGTATGTTATTATCTGGAGGACAAAAACAGCGTGTAGCTATTGCTAGAGCATTTTTAAAGAATGCTCCAATACTAATTTTGGACGAAGCAACTTCTGCACTGGATAACAAAGCTGAAGCTATTGTACAAAAGGCAATTGATAATTTAATGAAATGTAAAACAGTATTTGTAATTGCACATAGACTTTCGACTATCCAAAATGCGGATAGAATTGCTGTAATTAATCAAGGAGAATTAGTTGAACTTGGAAATCATGAAGAACTCATGAAGATTGAAAATGGACAGTATAAAATGCTTTATGATATGCAATTTAAAAAACAGGAAATTCCAAGTTAGTTAAAATTGCAAAAGGAAAGTAATTATTAAAATATAAATTCGAATTATAATAATAGCAAAAACTTTAACTGATACAATTTGTAATTTAGTTAAAGTTTTTCTTTATTTGATAATGTTAAATTAAAACATAGTTCAGAAGTATTTTTTTGTAAGTTTTTGCTAATAAATCAAGCTATATTTGAAAGATAGTCCTATTGTGGCAAAGAAATGAATTTTGTCGATATTTGTTTGATTTAAAAATTTAAACTAAAAAAATAATTTATCGCGTTAGGATTACAAAAATAATAAAATTAGATAATATCTATTTTATATTACTGTTACAAATTTTGATAAATCTTCAGATTTTTCATTTTTTATTTCTTTATATAAAAAGTTTTTTGCTAATTTTTCTATTTGTTTTTTAATTTCATTAGAATCAATGTACATTTGGTCTCTTTCATATTCGTTTTCATAATCAAAACCAAATTTATAATAAAATAATTCTGAATTGAAAGCAGGTGTTAAATTTATGTTGTCTTTGTCTTTATATTTGTTCAAAGCAAAGTTTATTAAATTTCTACCTCCGTTTTTGATTTTAATTAATTCATTTGTTTTCCAGGTCAGTAAATATTGTAAATGAGCTTCTTTACTAAAATTATTTGATTGTATAGATAAAAGTCCAAAAGGATTATTGTTTTTTATTGCTAATACAGAATAATCAAGATAATTAAAAGAGTTAAAAGCGTTTTTCAAAAAATTTTTAATTTTTTGATCTTGAACTTGCATTCTGTCAATATTAGATTGACTTAGATTTTTTAATAATTTATTGCAAATGTAAAAGAACAACCAGTTTAGGAATATTTGACAACCAGTTCGGGAATTTTTGGAAAAATAAATTTAAAAAGTTAAAATAATGTTATATTTTATATAAATTTATATCTAAACTATTATTAATAGTATAACAAATTAATTTTTTACAGATTTTATATATACAGAAAAGATTAAAAATCATGATTTATGGAGGTACTTTAATGAAAACTAATAATATTCAAACGAACAATTCATTAAGCTTTGGCGCTAAATTACAAATATCAAGAAGAACTTGTGTTAGAGGTAAAAAGTTTATAGATAATGAACTAACAAACCAATATTTCAAAAAAGCTGAGGGAATAGGAACTTCTAAAGACTTAATTAAATTTGATATTGGACCTTTATACAAAAATGATGACAAACATATTGGAATTCGAGCTCAATTTATTCATCAAGGTGGAAAAATAAAAAAACAAGCTAATTATGAAAATGGACCAGCATTTAATGCTAAAGAATTAAAAGAATATGTAAACATGATTATAAATGGGACATTGGATGAATTTCAAAACCTATTTACAAAAAAATAAAAATTTAAAAAACTTTTCCTCTGTTCTATCAAAAAATCCTGAACTGTCCCGAATTTCTTAAACTGTGTCTAAATCCCCGCCATTTAAGGTTTTGAGACACTGTCTTGTTTTAGACATTGACGGACAGTAATCGGACTTTTTTGCCAGTTCAGGAATTTCATTTTTAGCGATTTCCGACTAAAAAAATCAAGATATATTTGAAACACACCCCTATTAGTTCAAAAAAATCAAATTCCTGCAATGTCTGTTCAATGATAATGTATAATTTTTAAGAGTTACAAAATTTATTTTCATAATTTATTAATTGTATTGTAAAAAAAATAAAATTTCCCGGAGATGGATTCGAACCACCGTTGGAAGAGCCAGAATCTTCAGTCCTGCCACTAGACGATCCGGGAATAAGTTAAAAATTTACATAATAAAAAACTCCCCAGGTTGGACTCGAACCAACAACCTACCGGTTAACAGCCGGTTGCTCCGCCATTGAGCTACTGAGGAATAATTCTTTTTTTATTTCCGCAACTTTATTTCGTTGGGGCTTATGAGATTATTATAGTACAAAAAATTTTTATTGTAAAGTACTTTTTTTAACTTTTTTATTTAATTGATGATAATTCTACAAGATGGGCAAAATCCGCATAACGAGAACTTAATTCTTCAAATGATCCTATATCTATTATTTGTCCTTCTTTCATGTAAATTAATTTATTGCATGCTTTTAAGGTTGATAATCTATGTGCAATTGCAATTATTGTTTTAGATTTACTAATATTTTTTAGCATTTCCGTAATTTCATTTTCTACTTGAACATCTAAGGCTGATGTAGCTTCATCTAGAATTATAATTTCAGGGTCTCTATATAGGGCTCTTGCAATTGCTAATCTTTGTTTTTGACCTTGTGATAGCCCATTTGAACCTATTATTATGCTTGTATTTATGCCTTCTGGGTATTCTTTTATAACATCATATATTTGGGCTGCTTTAAGAGCTTTTATAACTCCTTTTTCATCTATATTTTCATTTCCCCATGCTATATTTTCTTTGAATGATTTATCTAATATGTTTATTTGTTGAGGAACATAGCCGATTATATGACGGAATTTTGAAAAATTCTCTTGATTTAGTTTTGTGTCATCAACAGTTATTTCTCCTGAATCTACTGGTAATAGACCTGTTATAATATCTGCAAGAGTACTTTTACCTGCTCCAGAAAGTCCTATTATTCCAATAAAATCACCTTTATTAATGTCAAAAGAGATGTTTTTAATTATTTGTTTAGATTTATTATATGAAAAATTTATATTTCTAAGAGATATTTTTTTATTAAAACTTATTTTTTCGTTAATAGGAGTATCGTAGTATTTGAAATTATCTAGGTTACATTTTTCATATTCATCATTGATTTTTTTGACAAACTCTCGTGTAGAGTTAATGTTAATTATGGATGTTTGGATCCTATTTAAAGCAGGTGCAATTCTGAATAATGACGCTATAATTATAGCTAAAGATGCTATTAATGAAGAATTATCATCTTGTTTTTGAACTGCTAAAATAAAAGCTAGAATTAAAAGTGCTAAAACTATAAGCATTTCTATTATGTAAGGTGGTATTGCATTATAAAAGTTTTGTAATGCTTGAATTTTTCTAAATTCACTTTCTGCTTCTAAATATTTATTGTAAAAAATTTGTTCAGATGATAATATTTTTAATTCTTTTATATTTATAATATTTTCGATAAGTGCTTCTTTATATTTTTGAAATTTTTCTGATATTGTATTTGCGAGTATAGTTGTTCTTTTTTTGAAATATTTATTTTGGGCATACATTGTTATAGCTACAAATATAAGTGTTGAAATTGCAGGAATTGGAAATTTTATAAAAAGAAGACTTATAATCATTGTGATTATAATTACATTTGTAAGTAAATTTAATCCTCTCATGATAAAACCATCAACAGCGATATTACAAGTTGTTTCAATATTATATAATTTGTCTGTCTGAGACGTTTTAATAATATCTTTATAGGGAGCGTAAATGTAATATTGCATAAATTTAGATGTAATATCTTTTTTCCAATCACTTACAAATTTGTTTTGAATATATTGAATAAAAATCATAAAAATGTTTTTAGAAATAAATATTAAAAGGACTGCTAAACCAATTATTAATCCTGTTTTTATACTATTATCGAATTTTATGTATGGAATATAATGAGTGAAAGATTCAGGTTTTAAAATTAACATAATAAAAGGATAAATTAGAGCAATCCCAACTAATTCAAGTAAACCTGCGATAATTGATAGAATTGTAAATCCTAATAAATCTAAATATTTCCCTTTTCCATAATATTTTATAAATTTTTGAAAATTTTCTAAAAGCATAATAAACCTTATTTTATTATTAAGATATGGCGAATTTTTGTAATATACTATATAATCATGGTAAAGGAAGGAGTTAATTATGTCAAATCCAATATTAAACGAGGATAGATTTTCCTCAAGAGAAAGAATTTTAGATGGCGAACCTATGACTATTCAAGGAACAGTAAGTAAAATTTTTATGCTTTTTGCTTGCTTAATTGCTGGTTCTGCAATTAGTGTTTATTCTTTATTTACTAATCCAGCATTAGCATATGGAATGATGTTTCTTGGTGGTTTTTTAGGTTGTATTTTAGTTTTGGTGACTTGTTTTAATATTAAAATTGCTAAATATACAGCAGCACCTTATGCATTAATGGAAGGCCTTGTTCTTGGGGCATTCTCTGCATGTTTTGAAGCTCAATGGCATGGTATTGTATTAACAGCTATTTTATCTACTTTTGCTGTATTATTTGTTATGTTAATGCTTTATAAAGCTAGAATGATTCAATATACTGATAAATTTGCAGCTGTGTTAAAAACATCTATATTATCAATATTAGCAATTTATTTAATCCAATTTATAGCATCATTCTTTGGACGTGGTATTCCTTTAATATGGGAAGCAGGTATTGTTGGAATCGGTTTCAGCCTTTTGGTTATAGTAATTGCTGCAATGGCTTTAATTCAAGACTTTTTCTTTATAGAAAGTGCTTCTCAAAATATGTTGAGTAAAGATTATGAATGGTATGGGGCTATGGGGCTTATGATAACTCTTGTATGGCTCTATACTGAAATATTAAGACTTTTAGCAAAATTAAATTCAAGAAATTAAAAAGAACCCGAAAGGGTTCTTTTTTTGAAGTTTATAATAATTCTCCGTATATTTTCCCGTTTTCAAATTTTGTTATTTTTACTTGCTGTAGAGAATTTAATAATTGATTATCTTTTGAATTTATTAGAACAGTTAAATAGTTTCTTGTAACACCTTTCAGCATTCCTGTTCGTTTATCAGGGTGTTTTTCAATTAATACTTCATGTATTTTCCCTACATTCTTTTTAATGAATTCTATATGTTTTAGAGCAGAAAGAGCTTTTACAACATCAGCTCTAATTTGTCTGATATTTTCGTCTACTTGATTATCTGCTTTTGCTCCGACTGTACCTTCTCTTATAGAATATGGGAATACATGGATTTGAGAAAGGCCAGATTTTCTTAAGTTATCAACAGTTGTATAAAAATCTTCTTCTGTTTCCCCTGCAAAACCAGTAATAATATCACTTCCTAAAAATGGTAAGTCGAACATAGAATTGATTTTTTCAATTTGTGCTAAATAATCTTCGACTTTGTAGAACCTATTCATTGATTTCAAAGTCTTGTTACATGCAGATTGTAATGACAAATGAAAATGTGGGCAAAATTTATTTGATTTTGATAAATAATCTAATAAATCATCTGTAATTTCATGAGGATTAAGTGATCCTAGTCTATATCTTTCGATTGTTGTTTTTTCTTCTATAGACTTTATTAGGTCTAAGAAAGTCATACCAATATCTTTGCCCCAAAGTCCGATATGAATACCTGTTAACACAACTTCCTTGAAGCCGTGATTTGAAAAATTGTTGATTTGTTCAATTATAAAATCAATATCCGCACTTCTGCTTTTTCCTCTGGCAAAAGGTATTATGCAATAAGAACATCTGTTGTCGCAGCCATCTTGAATTTTTAAGCTTGCTCTGGTTTTTGTTGTATCTATTAATTCAACTTTGTTAAATTTATCAAGTTGCATAATATCTTTGACAGCAAAATGAGTGTTTTCTGATTTTTTTATAATATTATATAAGTCTAGTTTTTCATCATTACCTATTACATAATCAATAAAATCATTTTCCAGTAATTTTTCTTTTTCTATTTGAGCTACACAACCGGTAATTATGGTTATAATTTGAGGATTTTTATGTTTTGCAGCTCTAAGTAGATACATTGCTTCATTATCACTCTTATGTGTAACAGAGCAGGAATTTAATATATAATATGTCGCATCTTCTATATTTTTTGTTTGCTTAATATTATTTTTTTCTAGATTTTCGGCTATAATTGAGCTTTCAAATTGGTTAGATTTACAGCCCATAGTGTGAATGTAAAAATTTTTCATATAATTATAATATTAAAAATATACTGTTGTGTAAATATTTTTAACAATAGATTTAATTTCTAGCAAAAAAATTTACTTTTAGGTTTTAATAAAGTATAATTAATTTGTGAAAGTGTAGGTGTGTGTATGCAAATTTCTTCAGTAAGTCCTAATTTTCAAGGCAGACGTGATAGAATTGATGAACTTATTAGCTTAGATGATGCTTCAGTTCAACGCATTGCTTATATGAAAACAATGTCTCATGCAGATGAGAAAAAACATAGACGTATTACAAATGGTTTAATTATGGCAGCTCCTGTTGCAGCAGGTCTTGCGACAGCAGCTTTTACAAAAGGTAATACAAAGATCTTTTCTAAAGAAGTTTCAGGTTTGGCAGCGAAATTAGCTAACGGTTTAAAAGTTGGCGGTTTGTGGGCAGCTTCTTTGGGTGCAGTCGGTTTAGTCGGAATGGCTAAAAATGAATTGTCAAAAGCATCTCCTGAAGTTCGTAAATTTGATAAAGA
>CAUDIU010000057.1 GCA_958449715.1 uncultured Clostridium sp.
AGAAAAAACAAAGCAGCATTAAAATTAAATAAGGAGTTTTTTATGAACAAAGAATTAGCTACTGAAAGTTCAACACCTGAAGTATTTTTAGATCTTAACAATGGGGAGTATTTACAGTTCGATATGACATTACCAATTCAAATTCTATTTGATGACGTCATGAACTTTGTATCAAAAACGGATTTTGACGACTAAAGTTTACAAAAAAATTTAAACTTAAAAACATCGATTATAATTTTAATCGATGTTTTTTTATTAAAAAGTATAGAAAAATGTCGATGTTCATGAAATAATAATTATATTAAAATTTGGTTGCAAAGAGGGATATTATATGAATAAATTCACTAGATTAGCCTGTATTGTATCAATTATATTTCTAGGAATATTACCGGCAAATGCAGACTTCAAAGAACATTTTGACTTAGGGCAACAATATTTAGCGAATTATCAATATTCAGGAGCTATCACTGAGTTTAAAAGTGCTTTAAGAATTAATTATTTAGATAATTCTGCAAGAATTGGACTTATAAATTCTTATCTTGCTAGAGGAATGTATTATGCTAATACAGATAGAGATTACCAAAAAG
Source organism: uncultured Clostridium sp. (assembly GCA_958449715.1). Taxonomy (GTDB): domain Bacteria; phylum Cyanobacteriota; class Vampirovibrionia; order Gastranaerophilales; family Gastranaerophilaceae; genus Stercorousia. Next base: position 588 of record CAUDIU010000057.1, read on the forward strand.
CTGCTAATGATTATAGGGCTGCACTATTCTACTTAGTATATTATCCAAATGCAAATCAAGTAAAAAATTCTTCACAAGCAATTGTCATGGCAACATCTGCCCTTAATCAATGCTTAAACAATATTGATTTTAATACATCTCCAACCAACAGACTTGCAACAGCAAAACAACTTAGAGCTGAAGGTGATTTTGCAGCAGCAGGGTACGAATTTAACCAAACCCTCTCTGACCAAAATTTAATAAAAGAAAGTTTTGAACAAACCGGCGACATTATGAAACTTTTGGGGAACGACCCAAAAGCTGCTGAATATTATAAAAAAGCAGTAGCTGTATCTCCTAATGACATTGATTTGAGACTATCCTATGCAAAAATACTTGACAAACTAGGCAAAGAAGATGAAGCAGTTGAAGAATATAATTATATTCTGTCAAAAACAACTGATAATAAAGATGTTCTATATTCTCTAGAAAGAATATACAAAAGAAAATTAGAAGATTCTCCAAATGACGCAACTATAACAGCCAATCTTGGTGCTATTATGCAAAAATCGGGCAATTATGATGAAGCTCTAAGATACTATTCAAAAGCAGAATACTTAGATCCTTCAAATGTTAACACAAGATTGAATGTAGGGACATTATATCAACAAAAAGGTGATTACAAAACAGCTATAACAGCTTATGATTCTGTTTTAATAATTTACCCTGATAATGCCCTTGCAAACTTATATAAAGCACAATCTCTGTCAGCTATGGGCGATAAAAAAGGTGCACTAGATTTATACAAAAAAGTACTTTCTCTTGAACCAAACAATGAAATAGCTCAAGCAGAAATGCTTAATATGGTAAAAGAAACTATGACAACAGCTCAATTCGTGGATTATATCAAGAAAAATAACCCGAATAATGCAGCAAATATCCTATATACATACGCTCTTGATTTACACAAACAAAATAAATTAAATGATTCAATTGCAATATATAATGAAGTAATAAAACTTACACCTAGCAACCCTGAAGTATATGTAAACCTTGCAATCGCACAAGGTCAAACAAAAAATTATGATGCAGCTATTGCAACTTTAAATACAGCAAATACAAAATTTCCAAATAATTCACAAGTAACAGATGCCTTAAAATCAATAAGTGCTCAATCAACAGATGAAAAATTAGAAATAGCTGCAAATTACTATAATAATAAAGATTATCAAAATGCAATAAACGAATATTTAAAAATTCAACCAGCAACATCAGACACAATGCTAGGAGTTGCATCAGCATATCAAAATATGGGCAATAATGATAAAGCAATAGAATATTACAAAAAAGCCTTAAATCTTGCCCCTACAAATTCAGATATTGCATATTATATTGCGGCTCTATATGCAGATAAAGAAGATATAGCAAATGCAAAAACTTATGCTCAAAAAGCAGTAACAATGAATAAAACCAATAAACAAGCACAAGAATTACTAGAGAGCCTAAATGCTCAAATAGCATCACAAGAATTAGAACAAGCAATATCATTGTTTGATTCTGAAAAATACACAGAAAGCCTTGCTTTACTAAATAAAATATTAACATCAGAGCCTAATGATGCTTATGCTCTATATTATAGAGGAATGATTTATGATACACAAAAGAAATATACACAAGCTATAGCAGACTACAAAAAAGCAATAGGAATAAATCCTGATTTAACAATAGTTAATTACCTAATAGGTGTTGATTATGATATGCTTGAACAATACAAAAATGCTATATCGCACTACAAAGCATTTACAACAACATATTCTGAAAATGATGAATACTTAAAATATGCACAAACAAGACTTAGCGAATTAAAACAATATGACAAATAACAAAGTACAAACCCTAATACAAAGCAAAGTATCACTTGCCCCAATGGCAGGCATAACAGACTATGTATTAAGAAGTCTAGTTAGAAAATATTCAAAAAATGCACTTTTAACAACAGAAATGATAAGTTCTGAATACCTTGCTCAAACAATGAATGGTAGAAGCGGAATTGAAATTTTAAAACGAGATAATGATCATTCCCCTATTTCATATCAAATTAGCGGACATAAACCTCATATGATGAAACAAGCAGCAGAATTTTTAAACAACTATGCTGATATGATTGATATTAATATGGGTTGTCCTGTAAAAAAAGTAGTAGGCGGACAAGACGGAGCAGCACTAATGAGAACTCCAGAACTTGCTGCTGATTTAGTCAAAGCTGTAAAAGACGGAACTGATAAACCTGTGAGCGTAAAATTCAGATTAGGCTACACTGCAGATGAAATGAATTACGTTGAATTCGGACAACAAATGCAAGAAGCCGGAGCTGAATTTATTACAATACATGGTCGGACTCGTTCTCAAATGTATTCAGGAAGTGCTGATTGGGCAAAAATAAGAGCTTTAAAAGAAAATGTCGATATTCCGGTTTTTGCAAACGGTGATATAACAAGCATTGATGATGCGATAAAATGTCTTGAACTGTCCAAAGCTGATGGAGTTGCAATCGGACGTGGCGCAATTGGAGATCCTACACTTATTGCGAGAATTGAACACTATTTACATACAGGAGAAAAACTACCAACCCCTCCGTTAGAAGATAGAATTGAAATGCTAAAATGGCACTTAAATGAAGAAATAAAACTCCGAGGAGAAAATGTCGGAATCAAATTTATGCGCAAATTTTATCCATACTATTTATCAGGTTTTGAAAACGCAAAAGTATTACGATCAAAACTTGTACTAGAAGAAAATTATCAAACAATCCTTAATTTACTGCAATCCTGTTGTCAAAAAAGTTATTTTTAACAACTATAAAAATTAGCCCCTGAAAATTTTCAGAGGCTAATTTTATAAAATCATAACCAAATTATATTAAACAATTACATTCTTTCAGGAGCTGTAACTGCTAATATATCTTCCAATGCATTATGAAGAACTGTTTTTACACTCCATACAAGAGCAATTCTTGCTTTCATCATTTCTTTATCATCAGAAATTACACGATTTGCATTATAGAATGAATGGAATTCGCTAGCCAATTCTTGTACATATCTGCAAATTGTATAAACTTGTCTTGATTCTGCTGAATTTTTGATTACTGACTTATATTCTTCCAGTTTTAAAATCAATTGTCTTGCTGTATCAATTGTTTGAATAACCATAGAGGCATTAAAATCTTTGATTAATTCATTCAATTCAGCTTCACTCATTGGAGCTGGAGTTTTTTCTCCTGTTTCAGTATTAATTTTTTCAGCAATTACGTTTCTTAAAATAGAACAAGCTCTGGCATGTGCATATTGGACATAAAACACAGGATTTTCATCTGTACTTTTCTTTGCAAGTTCAATATCAAAATCTAGAGTTGTATCAATATTTCTCATTGACATCCAGAAACGAGTTGCATCAACTCCAACTTCATCAATCAAGTCTTCTAGGGTTACCATATTTTTACGTTTACCCATTCTAACTTCATTACCATCAATTACAAGGTTTACTAATTGACCTAAAAGAACTTCTAATTTATTAGGATCATAACCTAAAGCCTCAATTGAGGCTTTTACACGAGCAACATAACCATGATGATCTGCACCCCAAATATTAATCATTCTATCAAAACCACGTTCCAATTTATCAATATGGTAAGCAATATCAGCTGTCAAATAAGTATTTGAACCGTCAGCTTTTTTTATAACTCTATCTTGATCATCACCATAATCAGAAGATCTAAACCAATCAGCACCATCTTTTTGGTAAATCTTTCCGCTTGCTTTTAATTTATTTACACATTCTTCAACTTTGCCTGATTTATGCAAAGACAATTCTGAATAAAAATTATCAAAATTAACCTTAAACTTATCTAATAAATCACGTTGAACTTTTTCTTCATATTCTTTTGCAAAATCACAAAGTTCTTTGATATCATCTGGTAATCCTTTGTGAGTTTCCAAATATTTTTTTGCAACAGGTATTAAATATTCCCCAGGGTAATAATTCTTTCTTTCAATTTCATCAGTTGGGAAATCAACATCTTCTCCAAGTTCTTGACGAATTCTTATTGCAAGAGAATTACCCAATTTTTGAATTTGAGAACCTGCATCGTTAATATAAAATTCTTGGTATACATCATGTCCATAGAATTTTAAAAGGTTTGCTAATACTGAACCCATAGCAGCCCAACGACCATGACCAATATGGAAAGGTCCTGTAGGGTTTGCTGAGACATATTCTAGAATAATTTTTTCAGCTTCTATATTTTCAGGTTTACCAAAATCTTTTTTGCGAGTAAAAATTTCTTCTACTAAATCAGATAATATTTTTTTACCGGCTTTGAAATTTATAAACCCACCAATTACAGTATATTCATTATCTTCTTTATTTATAAATTCAAGGATTGCATTTGCAATTTGAGGAGGTGCAATTTTAGCAAATCTTGCAAGAGAAGATACATTTACCGCATAATCTCCAAAATCAGCATTTTTAGGGCGTTCAGGATTTAAAGATCCTCTTTTAAATTCTGTCATTGCACCTAACTTATTTTCTTTAATTGCTAATTCAATAGCATTTTCAATCTCATTTATAAAATAATCTTTTATCATATTTTTCTCCATAATTTATTTTGATATGAGATAATTATACAACAAAAAAACTATATGAAATCTAATGTTTGTAATATAATATTATTATGATGAATGTCCAAAATATTATTGATAGAATAAGAGAAATTTTAGACGACGAAACACTCATTCAGTTAAAAGAAGAACTGAATAGTTATCACGTTGCAGACTTAGCGGACATTTTTCAAGAATTAAAACCGGAAGAAAGATTACAGTGCTTTAAATTATTAGACTTAGATAAAGCAGCTGACTTAATGGAATATCTTCCTCCTCAAATGCAAGTCGAATTATTGAGTGATATTGACGAAAATATGGCATCTCAGATTTTGACTCAATTACCTCACGATGCTGCTGCTGACGTTTTGGGGGATATGGAAGAAGATGAAAGTGAAACTTATTTAGACAAACTTCCACATAAATTTTCTGAAGAAGTAAGAGAATTATTAACATACAATGAAGATACAGCAGGTGGTATTATGAACCCTGTCGTATTAACTGTGAATTTTGATATGAGCGTACAAGATGTATTAAATCATATTAGAATTAAAGCTGAACAAGATAACATGGAGCTTTATTATGTCTATGTTGTTGATAAGCAAAATCACCTATTAGGTGTTGTATCTTTAAGAAAACTATTAACATCACCAACTACTCAAAAAGTTGAAGATATTATGATTTCAGATATTGTAAAATTACATGTTGATGATTACAGTGATTTTATTATTGATGAATTTATGAAATACCAATACAACGCATTACCTGTAGTAGACCTTTATAATAGATTAAAGGGAATGATAACTTGGGATGACGTTCATGATTTATTCGAAGAAGAAACAACTGAAGAAATTTATCAATCTTCAGGTATTTCGACAGAAGTCGTTGATGAAGACGAAATTTTATCCGGAAATATTTTACAAGCTATCAGAGCTAGAACTCCTTGGCTTTTTATAACTTTAATAGGAGAATTTATTGCTGTTAATGTAGGGCATCATTTTGATCATACATTACAAGCATTACCTATAATTGCAATATTTATGCCACTACTTGCAGGATTAGGTGGTAATATAGGAACTCAAAGTATTACACTTATGGTTAGAGGGCTTTCCACTGGACAAGTTTCTCTGAGTTCTGCTATGCACCATATTTTGAGAGAAACATTTATTGGCTTTTTTATCGGTACAATATTTGGAACTCTTGTAACATTAGTTACTTGGGGGTGGCAGCATAATATGGAATTAGGAGCAGTTGTTGGTATTGCAATGGCAATAAATATGACTATGGCAACAATTATTGGTACATTTACACCATTTGCACTAAAAGCAATGAAAGTAGACCCTGCTGTCGCATCAGGTCCAGTTATTGCGACAACTATAGACGTTTTAGGGTTAGCAATATACTTTACTCTAGTGTCAACATTTTTAATTAAGGTTATGTAATAAAGGTAAAAAATATGACAAATCAAACACAAAGATACAGAAGAGATGTAAACAGAACAAAATCATTTATAAAACATGCTAAACAAGCAAGAGAAGAACGTTCATCATTTGCAAAAGTATTAATTGGTATGATGATAGTGTTCATTGGAATTTTACTAAGTATTTTTGTACTTGCTGATAATGAAGATTTCTTAGCAAAACATTTTGGAGAAAATTCTTTTATAACAAAATTGTTTGAAAAACTATCTGTAAGTAACAATAATAAAGAACACGCAGAATTTACTCTACCTTTTGGACTAAGAAGACAAAATATACTGTTCTTAGGAGTTGACGCAAGCGGAAATCCAAATGATTTATGGACTGGCACAAGAACTGATACAATAATTTTAGTAAATATTGATCCTAGATCTAAATCAGTAAATGCTCTTTCAATACCAAGAGATAGTAAAGTATACTTACCTGGAGATAACGGTGTAAATAAAATCAATGCTGCTCATGCAATAGGCGGAATTGAAATGACAAAAAAAACAGTTGAAGATACACTAGGAGTTCATATTGACAGATATGTAATGGTTCATGATAATGCGGTAAAAGAAATAGTAGATGCAATGGGTGGTGTAGATGTCTATGTTGAAAAACCAATGCACTACAATGATTATTCTGGTAATTTACATATCAACTTTACAAAAGGAGATCATCACTTAGATGGACAAAAAGCTGTTGAATATTTAAGATTTAGACACGATGCATTAGGAGATATTGGAAGAACTCAAAGACAACAATGGTTATTGAGAAGTATTCTGACAAAACTTAAACAACCAGAAACTATTACAAAAATTCCTGATATCATATCAGTTGCAAAAAAATATGTAAAAACAGATATGTCTTTCTACGAAATGTCACAATATGCAGCATTAGCAAAACATGTTGATATGGATAAAATAGAAGTTGCAATGCTTCCAGGTGCGCCAAACCAAAAAGGATATATAAGCTACTGGATTTTAGATCCTGAAAAAACTCAAGAAGTAGTTAATAGAGTAATCTATAGAGATAAAGAACAATTTGATGAATTAGAACAAATGACTGCAGCAGTATTAGCAGCAGATTCTGCAAAAGGACAACTAATGGCTGACAATCTTAAAGCAGCAGGAATTGATGTAAAATGCACAGGAAGATCTACAAGATCTCACTCTCAATTTATTGCTCACTCAAGTAAAGTCACAAATGATTATTATAACTGGTTAAAAAAGAAAAATGAAGCATTTAGCGGCCTACAATTTGTTTATGATCCGGTAAATTATCAATGTGGCGAAACAGATTTTACAATCATTTTATCGGGGAATTAATATTCCCCGTTTTTTGTGCCTGTAGCTCAGCTGGATAGAGCGTTTCCCTCCGAAGGAAAAGGTCGTGCGTTCGAATCGCATCAGGCACGATTTCTATATCCACAAGAATCCATTTCAATATAACGATTAATAGTCTTTAATTTTAAATCTAAATCTTGTCTTGTTGCACTTATCTTATTCGGATAAATTTCATACATTTTTTTATGACAATCATCTGTAAGATTTGGCATTACAACATTCGCACCACTTTGTAATGCAAGTAATCTCCCATCAACTCTCAATGATTCCATTGCTGTAGTTGCCGGAATATTTATATCTTTTAATAAAATTCTTGTTATAGCCATAACCTTAATAGCTAAATCCAAATTTCCAGTATTTGCATTTTTCAATGGAGTATCAGGGTGAGGAATAAATGGACCTATCCCAATCATATCAGCATCTAACTCTTTGAAAAATAAAATATCTTCAGCTAAAGATTCTACAGTTTGATCAGGCAACCCAACAAGACAACCTGTTCCCGTTTCATATCCCAACTTTTTCAAATCATAAAGACAACGTACACGATTATCAAAATCAGCATAAGGATGCATTTTTTTATACAAATTTTTATCAGTAGTTTCTATTCTTAATAAATACCTGTCTGCACCTGCATCTTTAAACGCTTTATAATCCTCAAAACTTTTTTCACCAATACTTAAAGTTAAAGCAACACCGAGATTTTTAATCTCAGATATTATTTCACACATTAATTTTGTATTAAAATAATCATCTTCTCCTGATTGAAGAACAATAGTTTTAAATTCCTCATCAACACCTTTTTTAGCAATATCCAAAATTTCATCTTTAGACAATCTGTAACGGTTAACATGTTTATTTGAAGATTGCAGTCCGCAATAAAGACAATTGCATTTACAAATATTTGAAAATTCAATCAAACCTCTTAAATGAACTCCATCGCCTACATACTTTTTACGAACAGTATCAGCTTTTTTAAAAATATCAGTGTCAGGAGATTTTAATATATCTACAATTTCTTTTTTAGATAAATTCATAAAAAAATTATATCACATCTATAAATTAATGAACTTTTATATTATAATAAATATGGTTGACAGCCGGTTTTGAATAAAATCGAAAAAGTATATGGCTTCGTAGCTCAGCAGGATAGAGCAGCGGTTTCCTAAACCGAAGATCGCGCGTTCGAATCGCGCCGGGGCCATATACTTTTTAATTTATACATTTAAAATATTAAAACCGCAAGTAATGCGAATAATATTAAAGGAATATTGTAATGTAAGAAAGTTGGAATACAAGTATCTTTAATATGTTCATGCTGCCCGTCAATATTTAACCCAGCAGTCGGCCCTAAAGTTGTACCTGAAGCAGGAGAACCTGCATCTCCTAAAGCAGCTGCTGCTGCAAATACAACGATTGCTTCCATCGGATTAAATCCAAGATGAATAAATATCGGAACAAATAAAACCGCTAATATTGGGATTGTACCAAAAGATGTACCAATTCCAATTGTAATAAACAAACCGACAACTAACATTAAAAATGCAGCTAATAATTTTGAACCCATCATAAAAGGAATCAATCCATTAACTAAAGCATCAATACCGCCAGTTGATTTCAAAACGCCTGCAAAACCTGCAGCAACAAGCATTACAAAAGCTACATACCCCATTAATCCAATACCTTCATTGATTAAAATATCCATTTTTTCAGGATTAATAGCCCTTGTTCCAAAAATTATTGTCAAACCAATTAAAGCACCTAAAGGTAGAGATTTTGTCCACAATTGAACTGCTAAAGTTGCAATAGCTGCAAGTAATGTTATATAATGACTACCTGTAAATCTAAGGGAACGACGTCTTTCTTCTCGGAATTGAATATTTTCATATTCTCTGGGTTTTCGATAAGATACAAACACTGCCCACAAAAGTCCACACAACAAACCTAAGCCCAAAATCCAAACAGATTGCCAAACATC
>CAUDIU010000058.1 GCA_958449715.1 uncultured Clostridium sp.
ATGGGTCAAAAGAAAGAGTAACTTATAATAATGGAGAATTTGTATCAAGAGAACAAATAGTTCAATTGAACCCTGAAGATATTAAATCTCAAGAAAAACAACAAAAACCAACTGTAAAAAGGCCAGCGACTCAAAAAGTACATGTGCCAGATGATTGGGGAAGAGTTCCTACAAGTTTTAGACAAGGTTCAGGTATTACAGAAGCAAAAGATGCTGATTCTGCATTAAAAGCGTTATTAGATGCAAAAAATCTTAAAAATACTGATGTTGATGTCGATAAGTTGAAAGCGGATTTAATAAAATATAACCCAAGCTTATTTACAAAAGATGGTAAGGTAAAAGATAATGCAAAATGGGATAGATTAGATTTACCAAAAGATCTAAAAGCTCAATATGGTAAAACTCCACAAATTGCCCCAGAAGATGAGGTCCCAGAATATTTACGTCCACCAAAGGATAAAAAATTTGAGTTACCAAAAATTGAGTTACCAAACTATGATTGGTGGTCTAAAAAAACAGAAGAAGGTGATAAAAAACCTGAAGTAACTCCAGAATTACCTTCCGGTAAAGAAAAAATAAAACCCAAAACGCCACCAAAAATTACTCCAACTCCAGATGGTGAGGTCCCAGAATATTTGCGTCCACCAAAGGATGAAGAATTTGAGATCCCAAAATTTGAACTTCCTAAACATGATTGGTGGTCTAAAAAAACAGAAGAAGGTGGTAAAAAGCCTGAAGTAACCCCAGAATTACCTTCCGGTAAAGAAAAAATAAAACCTAAAACACCTCCAAAAATTACTCCAACTCCAGATAGTGAGGTTCCAGAATATTTACGTCCGCCAAAGGATGAAAAATTCGAGGTCCCAAAATTTGAACTTCCTAAACATGATTGGAATTAGAATACAAAATAAACGGTCTGAGTATAACTTAGACCGTTTTTAATTTTGGTAATTGCTTTAATTTATAAAATAATTCTGATGCTGTTTTGAAGTTTTCAGGGTTTGAACTTACGAAAAATTCTTCATATTCAAATTTATCATTTAATAAGTTATTTTTTTCTAAATCCTGTTTGATGTTTTGAGCAAAATATAATGCAGGATCAATAAATTTATCTTCTGGCATAAATCTTTTTAATATTCCTGTCAAATAAGGATAATGAGTACAAGCAAGCACAATTTTATCAGGATTAAACTCTTTCATAATATCTAAAATTTCTTGTACCTGAAGAATGCTTTGTGGTTGATTAATCCTATGTTCTTCTACAATTCTTACCCAATTTGGCGCAGCAAGTTCGAAAACTTCCATATTTGTATTATATTTTTTTATTTCTTTTGCATATGTATGAGATTTTATTGTTGCAGGGGTTGCTATTACTCCTAATTTTTGTACGTTGTCTAATTTCGCGAGCGTAGAACAAACTGATTGAATTATTGGATAAACTTTAAAATTGTAATTATCTTTTAATTTTTCATAAGTGATTGCTGATGTTGTATTGCAAGCCATAACAACAGCTTTTGCTTGCTTTTCTTCAAAAAATCGAAAAATTTTATCTGCAAATTCAATTAATTGTTCTTCTGTTTTTTCTCCGTACGGCATATTTTTTGTATCGCCAAAATATAGGTAGTTTTCATCTGGCAAAAGCTTTTTTACTTTTGCAAAAACTGTCAGACCGCCTACGCCTGAATCAAAAAATGCTATCGGTTGTTTTTTATTTATATTGTTTAAAATAGTTCTCTACTCCGTCTGCTATTGCTTTTGCTGTAGCCTGCTTTCTTTTTTCTCCAACGAGTTGTTCTCTTTCACCGCTGTTTGAGATAAATCCAATTTCGACTAAAATTGCAGGTACTGTAGTATGATTTATAACATAAAATTTAGATTTAAACAATCCACGATTAGGAGATTGTACTGCACTTGCTAGTGATGAATGTACAGTTTGAGCAAGTGCCATACTTTCTTGGTGATAATAATGTGTTTCTACCCCTGTAATTTCAGGTCTTACACTTGAATTTACGTGGATACTTACAAATATATCCGGATCATTTTTTTCACTTATTGTAACTCTATCTTGTAATGATACATAAGTGTCATTTGGTCTTGTCATTACAACTTGATATCCTTTTTGGTTGAGTAATTTTTCTACTCTTTTAGAAATATCAAGGGTTATATCTTTTTCATAAATTCCACCGCTTGTAGCACCAACATCAGTTCCACCATGTCCGGCATCAATTATTACTTTTTTCTTTCCTGTTGTTGCTTTTTTATTAGCAGGTGGGTTAAATATAATTGCTGGTGGTGTTGTAACTTTTGGTTCTTCTTTCTTTTTAGCTTGTTTTAATTTTATTTTAAGACTTCTTCCATCTGCTCCTAAATATGTACTTACCATTGTATCCGGTTCTACAGGGATTGTAAGTTTTAACCCGATTTTTGGCATTAATGATATTTGAGCGTTGTTAAAGAATGTATTTTTATAAGCAGCTTTAAAATTCTCATCATGATATTTAGATACATTATATAGATAAAGAATTACTTTATCTTGGTATCTGTCAAGTCCGTGCACTATCGGTGCATCGAATTTTAATATCATAGATTCAGTTAGAGAATCATTTTTTTCTTTATTGTAAGCTATTGCATTGCTGCTACTGTTAAATAGGGTTGAATTATTTGTTTTTTTGTAATTTGCAATTATTAAAGATTGATTATCGCTTGAATAAATTGGAATATAATCACTTACAGCATCTGTTGTAATTACAATACGTGCTTTATTTACGGAGAACTGTCCGACTTTTACGGTTTCTGTTTCGCTTATACGATATTCTTTATTTCTTATTTTCATATCAACAAGAGTGTTTGGCAGGTCGTAAATGATTCTAGATGGATTTGTCAATATCATTGGTCTTTCAATTGTGACTGCGCCAAAACCGTTTATTAATACCCCGTTAGGTCTTGTAGATATGTTATTAAGATAATATTTTGTATTAAGTTTTAATTCTTTTCTAGCCATTAACTCTTGAGCTTGAGTATTAAAAGCATCTTGAATTTGATCAACAATTGTGTCATTTGCGCTCGAAATAGGCATCATAATTGTTAAGTATTCATAAAAATCGCTAGAAGAAGAATGCTCATCTCTGAATGTGTTATGAAAATAATCATTATCACACATTGTGCCATTTTTTAATTTGATAATAATATTATTTTTTATCCTAAAAAATTTAATATTATCAGGATTAAAATTATCATCAAAAGTCATTACAACTCTAACTACATTTGGATTTGTAGAGAATTGATTTATTTTAATATCTTTTATTCCTCCGCTTTGGAATGTCCAATGTTGCTTTGGAAATGTTATAATTGATGAATTTATATCAAAATAAGCTCTCGATGGGTTTTGCATTTTTACAAGTTTAATATTTTGCATAACCGCACCAGATGGAGTATCTTGTCCTGATAGAACAATAATTGAATTTGATGTATCAAAATTTGCGGCAGTAAACTTGTAAAGCTGTTCTGCACAAGTTCTTTGGACAAATGTAAAAAAAGTTATAATAAATAATGTAATGAATAAAAGTATTTTTTTCATAAATAAAATCTCGCTCATTATAATTATATAACGAGTAAGAAAAGCTATCAAATTGTAACAATTTTATTCATCAAGCAAATGGTTTTTAATTGCTATATATACAGCATTTGTCCTGTTTTTGGCTTCAAGTTTTCTAATAATTGAACTGATATGGGCTTTTACAGTATGGATACTGATATAAATGCTCTCACTGATTTGACTATTTCCATATCCTTTTGTAATTAATTTTAAAATTGCAACTTCTCTTTTTGTTAATTTTTCCATAATCTTACCTCACATTATGAAAATAGCATATGTAATAAAAAATGTTTTAATAATATTTCTGTTTTTAATTTTTTATAAAATAACTTGAAAATAAATCTTTTTTTGGTAATATATAAATTGTGACAGTTAAATATGCGTGTGTAGCTCAGCTGGATAGAGTGTTTGGCTACGAACCAAAAGGTCGGGGGTTCGAATCCCTCCACGCGTAGGTTTTATAAAAAAGTGTTTCAAGATTTTGAAACACTTTTTTTGTAGATGAACTTTAAATGTAATTTAACGGGACATTTTATCAGAACGCATAAAAAGATTATTCGGCAAAGTTGGCTTTGTGTTTGAGTTTTAGTAGTTGGAAGTAATAGTTTTATATGCTACAATACGGTCTTTTACCGGTCTTGATTGTCCGATTATTAAGTTCTTATTTACAATGCCATTATCTTCTCAACCCAGGATGAAGATTCAGCAAAACCATCATTTTCAAGATCAAAATAGACGCCATTTTGTATTGTTGTTGTTTCTATACCATCACCATTTAAATCGATTAGTAAGGGGGGCTATTTTAATTGGCTCTGTAGTTGTTGCATCATAAAAAGTATCATGTAAAACTTTATATGGACTTTCATAGTTGCCGTTACCTTCATTTTTATCCCTTACTTCTATTACTTTTTACCCAAATAAATTGTGTATATTCATTCGGAAGTTTATTAAAATATGTATCAAAAGATTCAAATTCTGATGTACCTCCTATTACCATAAAATTACTATTTGTAATTTTTTCAATACTTGAAAAATAATGTGGGTACAAAAAGTTTGGTCCCTTTGTTATTTTACCTTTAGTAAAATTATAATAAATAGTCTGATTGCATACTTTAGTCGGCTTTTTTGAATATTTATAATAGCATTGGTTACCACAGGTAATTAAAAATTGGTCAGGAGCTATTTTTATTATTTTTGAAGTATTTGTGATATGATTATTCAATTCAATCCCTAATAATCTTGCAGACATGTCTTGGATAGTGGCTACATCCTTCGCATATTTTACTTGGTCTTGAATATCAGGTTTTTCAAATGTATTAGTTTTATTATTAAAAATATAACTTGATTCTTTATTAATAAATAAAACATTACCGTCTGGTAAATCTATGTCAAAGAGATTTTTATCTAAGACATCAGTATTAGTTTCTGCAATAAACTTATTAAGATATGGATCATAAATTTCAATATGATCCCATATGTAGTCACAATATAGATTTATTCCACGCACTTTAGAATTACAGTCTCTTATTGGAATAATAATTTTTCCATTACTTAAAAATTTATAATCTTCTGCCATAGGGAAAAACTTTGGTGGAATAGCAAATTTAGGAAGTTCCTTTTTTGTACCATTTGATAAATTATATAAATTTGCTCTAACAGGAATACTTTTTATAGTATTGATATTACTAATTATATTTTTATATTCGTATCCGAATACTTGATTTTCATCATATTGTGCAATAAAAGTATGTTTATGTTTTTTATTTGTATATTTGGGCCCTTTGGAAAATTGTCTTGATTTAAGATTAAAGACTTTTGTTCCATTATATGATATTATATAAATATTATCATATGCATCCTTGTATATACCTTTATAGCCTTTTATATCTAACAAATTTTTTATTTTTATAAATTTATTATTTTTATGTATATACATCTGAAATACTAAGTAATATGGGTCACGGTTGAGAAAATTTGAATATTTTTTATCAAATCGTTTTATATGATATGATGAATAAGGAATAATATTTAAAATATTTCGTGGAATATAAGTCAATTTATGATATAAATATTTATAACCTTTATTTCCTGTTGGATTTATTACAAAAATATCTCCATTATTAAGTCTTATCGTTATTGCAAGTAAATCAGGTGCGACTAATTTGGGACCTTTGGTTATACAGACTTCTTTGCCTAAACACGCAAGAAATGGGGTATTCTTTATTCTATCAGATATATTTATTAGGAAGTATATCCCGAGAATTAAAATTATAATACTAACAAAGAATCTTCGTAGTTTTATTTTATTTACTAATTTTACATAAATAGGATTATAATAGGCATAAAGCTCGTCAGGAAATAAGTCTTCAGCCGGAGGAGCATCTTTACCCCATATTTTTTCCCATATATTATGTAGATTTTCCTTTGTTATGTATTTTCTTATTTGTCTTATAATCTCTTCAATAATAGGCACTTTCTAAATTCCTTTCTATTTTTTTACACTTATTATTTGAGTATAAACATTCGGTAATTTATTGTCGTATGTTTCTGTATAATCAAAAATTGGACTGCCCCCTATAACTATTAATTTGTTATCTGTTAAATGTTCAATAGAAGACCTATTTATGTAGTATAGAGTATCTGGACCAGTAGTAACCTTATTTTTTGTAAAATTGTAATAAACAGTTCTTTTGCAACTCTGTAATTCCTGCATATAAGGAAAAGAATAATATTCATGGTCACAAGTAATCAGAAATTTATCTGGGGCTATTTTTATTATTCTTGAGGTTCGCTGAATAGGTTCGTTTAACTCTATACCTATATGTTGTGCGACTGTTCTTTGTATTTTATTTACAATAATATTGTATTTCATTTCATCTAAAGAATTGATTTTGGTAAATTTATTAGTTTTATTATCAAAGATTGAGCTTGAATATTTATTGATAAATAATACATTTCCATTAGGAAGATCAATATCAAAAAGATTTTGATCTAATAAGTTTGGATTTAATTCTGCAGTAAAAGTATTTGAAACAGGATCATAAATTTCTATATGATCCCAAGTATACTTGCAATACTCTCCGACTAGATCTCTATCACAAGCCCTGATAGGAACAATTATCTTGCCATTGCTCAAAATTCTGTAATCATGTCTATATGGCATAAATTTTAATGGAAGAGCAAAAGGTGGTAAAGGCTTTAATTCAAAGTTTTGTAAATTTACAAGATATAAACGTTCTGGCTGTTTTAATTTACATTTTGAAGTGTACCCGTTATCAATCAAATGATCTGGAACATGATTATTATTAGTAATTACTAGAGCATTGTTTGCATCATATTGTTTTATAAATGTTAACCTTGTACCTAAGGGATTATTTTTCATATAAAAAATATTGTCATTTTTTTCTACAAATTTTTTTAATTTAGTATTGTAATTTCCATAAGTTGGTTCCCAGAATCTTAGTAATAAAACTTCATCAGCTGTATTCTTAACTAAGGCACTTGAACCAGTTGTAGGTGGCTTTAATTTAAAAAATTTCTTCCTTTTGTGATTATATAATTCAGCACTATAATCAGTAGTTTCACCATATAATTTTGAATATTTATCATCATATTTGTTAAAATCAACAAAAAATAAAAGACTAAAAAGCTTTCTTGGTAATTTATTAACAAGTTTATGATATTTATAGTTATAGTAGCCTGAGGTTAATACTAAAATATCGCCATTATCTAGTCTAATTGTACTAATAAAATAGTGTGGATAATTAATCTTAGGACCTTTGGTAATGCAGACTTCTTTGCCTAAACACGCAAGAAATGGGGTATTCTTTATTCTATCAGATATATTTATTAGGAAGTATATCCCGAGAATTAAAATTATAATACTAACAAAGAATCTTCGTAGTTTTATTTTATTTACTAATTTTACATAAATAGGATTATAATAGGCATAAAGCTCGTCAGGAAATAAGTCTTCAGCCGGAGGAGCATCTTTACCCCATATTTTTTCCCATATATTATGTAGATTTTCCTTTGTTACGTGTTTTCTTATTTGTCTTATAATTGTTTCAACAATCGTCACTTCCTATAATCCTTTCTCTTCTTCTGATAATGTTTTAAGTTTATATAGTGCTACAAAATTTTTTTATTTGATTCAGTTCAAGTTTAAGTTTAAGTTTTTTGCACAGCGAATTTTAATGCTTGAATGTCACAAAATTTATATTCAAACATAAAAAATTCATATTTACCCCCAAACATTAATACATATTTTTATATTAGATAAATTATTTAAAAATTGCAAATAATAAATTAATATGAATTTTATTCAGTGTCTTTATATTTTTGTAAGCTTGTACAAATGTTAAATCTCTTATAAATAAATTAAGTAACGTGTCAGCATAAAACAAAATTGTAAAAATACCCGATAATAGTAAATGTAATAAACATAAAGATTACATACCTTATTATTAATTCTTTTTTCATTACACGCGATAAAATAATCATTTCAGGTAAAGATAGACCGACAACAGCCATCATGAATACCAAAACTGTACCTATTGCTGCTCCTTTTTGAATCAGTACTTGTGCAATCGGGATAATTGTTGTTGCGTCTGCATATAAAGGAATTCCTGCTATGACTGCCATTGGTATTGCTAATAAATTGTTTTCTCCCATATATTTTATGAAAAATTCTTGAGGTACATAACCGTGTAAAAATGCTCCGACACCTACTCCGATTATTATAAATAGCCAAATCTTTTTTATTAAGTCAATTGTGTATATTAAAGAATTTTTAATTCTTGTCTTTATTGTTATTCCCTCAATATTTGATTTGCAAGAGCAAGCACATGAATTTGGATTTTTTTCTAGTATTTTTAAGTATTCTTGAAGGTATTTTTGAAATCCTAATTTTTCCATTATAAATCCACCTATTGTTCCAACCAAAATACCTGTTGAAATGTAGATTAATGTGATTTTTACTCCCAATATCCCTGCTAATACAAGCATTGCTATTTCGTTAATCATTGGTGATGTGATTAAAAAACTCATTGCTACTCCAAAAGGAATTCCTGCTTCAATAAATCCAATAAACAAAGGGATTGATGAGCAGGAACAAAAAGGGGTTACTGCTCCAAAAACTGATGCTAGTAGATGTGCTAATAGTTTTGGTTGCTTTTCTATATATTTTTTAAATTTGTTATTGTCTATGTAACTTCTTAAAAAAGAAATAATAAGAATTATAGAAAATAGTAAAAATAAAATTTTAAAAACATCGTATATAAAAAAATGTAATGAACTACCTAATTTAGTTTCTGCTGCTAGCCCAAATATTTGGTAGACAATTATATCTGCAAGTTTTATAAACATAGTTTTTTCTCCATATGAATTGACAGTTTTTAATATATATGCCAAAATATGCATATAGTAATTTTATTATATGTCATTTCTGGAATATTGTCAATCGCAAAAGGGTATTTTTATGAAAAATAATTATTACGAAGAAAAAGTTAAAATATTAAAAGCGTTATCAAATCCTGTAAGATTAGAAATTATTGATTTTTTGTCGAATGGTGAAAAATGTGTTTGCGAAATTGTCGAAAATTTGCAATATGAACAGCCACATATTTCAAAGAGTTTAATAAAATTGAAAGAAGCAGGACTTATTAAAGATCGAAAAGAGGGGCTGAATGTTTATTATTCTTTAAAAATTTGTTGTTTGAAAGATTTTTTTAGTTGTTTGAATAAAATATTGGAAAATAGTAGTAAATAAATTTTTTAGTAAAAAAAGAGAGCTTTAAGCTCTCTTTTTTTAATCCATTGTTTTGTATCTTTTTAATACAGTATCTTTTATGTAATTATCATCTGATTTTAAAGCTTTTATTAAAACTTCGTTATCAGGTTTAGCTCCCGCGTTAATAAGTAATTCTACAATTTTAGGCTGTTTCTTTTGAATTGCATATGCAAGAGGTTTTGTGTATCCTGCTGATTGATTTACATCTGCACCGTATGCAATTAATGTTTCTACAATTTTTGCATCTTTTTGTCTAATTGCCATTAATAAAGGAGTTATACCTGCTAATTCTTTATTCGGGTCAACTTTATTATCTAAAAGCATTTTAACAACTTCATTTTGGTTGCTTGCAATTGCTACATATATTGCAGGTGTTTTCATAAATGTAGAGTCAGGGCTCATACCTGATTTAAGGAATAAGTCTACAAGTTGAACGTTCCCGTTGCTTATGGCACTAAAGAAGTTATATGTATTGTATTTAATGTCTTGTGCTTGGATTTTAGCTATGTATGCTTGGTGCATATCAGTTTCAGCATCAGCGTATACAGCTGTTTGGATTGCTATTAAAATAAATAAAAGTG
>CAUDIU010000059.1 GCA_958449715.1 uncultured Clostridium sp.
TATAACCAATAATTACATTCTCACCTAAATTCAATGCATCAGTTATTTGCTTTTTCATTGTATTAAAATCTGTTTCATAACCAATTAATCTTGCATTTTCATCTACTGTTTGGTATGTAACAGAAATTTTATTTTTATCTTCCACTACTGATTCAGTGAATGTCTTTTCAAATTCAATTAAACCTTTATCATTTTGATTAAATTTTCCAGCTCGTTTATCTGTTAAAGTATCATAAGACTGTTGAGAGCCAACTTGCATAAAAGTAGATTGCATTAAAACATCAAGAGGGGTTCTTTCAAGGTTATCTTTATCAACAGTTTGAATAAAAGCTCTAACTATTGCATTTTTATCAGGTGCAAAAGTTAATTTTGCTTTGTCAAAATCATGAGCTTCATAAGGAATTTCAAAAGCATTTAATAACCAAATAGCATCAAGAGTATTATCCGCTAAATTATTCATCTTAATAGTTTTTTGAACACTCATAGATGGAGAACTTAATCCTTCTGCAAATCTTGCAAATTCTGCTGGATGTTTATCTGCAAGATTAAATTCAATGCTTGATGCAACACAAGTTCCTGAATGTTCTACATCAATATCTGAAGATCCTGAAAATGGCAAAGTTTGAGTAGAATTATTATTTTTGTTTTTTTCAGCAGCTTCTACTTGAGCTCTATACTTTGTTGGAATATTACCAAACTGTTGAGTAATCATATGAGGATTAGCAAGTGTATCTATTGTATTTTTCAAAATTACAACATTACTAAGCCCTTGAGCTCTTTGAGTTGTAGCTATTTTATATAAATTATCTAGAGTTGTAGAATTGTCATTTGAATCAGCATTTAATAAAATACCTGTTTTTAAAAGCATGTTCAAATTCTTTTTAGTTTCTCTATCGGAAATTTTTACAAGCTCATTATATTTATTTTTTTCATCTTTAGAAGACAATTCCGTTCTTAATCTTGAAGCAGTAAGAGCAGGATTGTAAGGGACTTGAGTCATTATAGGATTTGACATGAAAGATGGAACATTATCTTTTACATGCTCATTTTTATCAACCTTAGTAGCATTAACAGCCTTTACTGTGTTATAATTATTATATTGCTGGGTATTAAAGTTTAATGAATACACAATTCCACTCCACTACTACTTATTATAATAAAAAAATAAAATGGAAAAAATTTGCTAAATTCATTATATTTTAATTAACAAATGTTACAATCAGGGATAGAATTTTGAAAATAAAACCACTAACAAAAGAACAACTAACGATATCTGTTGATAGACTCACCAGATTTAAAGATCCTGAAATTAAATATCTAAGAGTATTTAAAGATATCATCACAAATAATTTAATTGAGCCTAAATTAAAAAAACAAGAACTTGATTCTATGGATTATGAAGATTTGAAAAATATTGCAGAAATGATTTTCAATTCTTCTTTTAGTGAAACTAATGAAGATTTACTAATAAATCAAAGGCTCTATGATTATGAAAATTCTTTATTTAACTTAAACGAAAACACAAAAAAATTAATAAAAAATAAAATTAATTATAAAAATATTATAGAAATTTTACCTGAAAATGTTCCCAATAACCTTAAATGGCTAAAAACACTTGCAAATAAAATCCCCAATGAAAAAGATTTTGGTTATCCTATAAAAACAATAATATTATGTGAAGGAATAACTGAAGAAATATTACTTCCAAAATTTTCTCAAATTTGTGGTTATGATTTTAATAAATACGGAATTCATATTCTATCAGCTGGTGGAAAAAATCAAGTAGTTAAATATTTTTACAATTTTGCAGACAAATTAAAAATACCGATTTTTATACTACTTGACAATGACGCTAAATCAAATTTAATGGAAATTGAACCAAAATTAAGAGAAATTGATAAAATTCATTTACTGAAAAGTGGAGAATTTGAAGATTTATTGCCAAATTCTTTAATCATAAAAACCTTAAATTATGCCACTCAAAATATTTCTTTAGCACCAATTGAAAATTTAGAGAATTGCCCATCAAAAGTCGAATTTCTTGAAAACTTTTTTAAACACAGAGGATTACATGAATTTAAAAAAGCAGAGTTTGCTCAATTAGTAAAAGAAAATATCGCAGACATTAATGATGTATCTCAAGAAATAATCGAAATTATAAAAGAAATAAAAGGGACAAAAGTCCCTTCGTAAAATGGAGTTTAAATTTTAGTTTGAATAAGAATTAGTTACCAACTAATCTCAATGCTTCTTCCAGCAATTCTTTGTTAGAAGATATTAATTTATTTGATACTTCCATTTGCAATTTAGCCATTTGGAAATATGAAATATTTGCTCTAAAATCAGCGTTTGACATTTCTAAAAGTCCTGATCTAATTTCACCGACACCTATTACAGGTTTTCCTGATTCTTCTGTTTCCAAAAATTGTCCTAGCTTAAATTCATAAAGAGCTGCTGCATTATGGAAATTTCTTGTTGTTACTCGATATAATGGAACAGAACGTTTTCCTCCATCAGCCTTTCCATAAATAGTACCATCATTTTTTATTTCATAATCATCGTACTTACCTAGATATTTACCATTATTAGGATCAATCCATAATTTTATATTCGTAGTTGGAATATCTAAAGCTCCACCTTTTAAGGCAGTTTGTTGATAAAGATCAGATGTAATAGATTTAGTTCCTTGCATAATCTCACCTTTATCGTTTAATATATAACCCTGAACTGTATTACCACTTTTATCTCTGTATACACCTTCCTTATCAAAAGTAAACTCACCTAATCTTGTATAAATACTTTTTCCTTCAGCATTTTTTACTAAGAAAAAGCCTTTACCTTCCAAAAATAGGTTTTCATTAGATGTACCAGGAGTTGATTTACCTTGACTTGTTTTTTTATCATAATCATCAGAAATAGCACCACCTAAAAAGGTTTTAAAATTAACCTGCTGTTCTCTAAAACCCGGAGTATAGACATTTGTCATGTTACTAGCAATAACATCCATCCAATTTGTAGTGGATTTTTGTGTATTTAATGCTGTTATAAAAGAATCATTCATTTCTATTCTCCTTATTATTTCTACGTTTTTCCTGCTGTTGCTGACGAGAATTACTATAACTTAATTCAGAATACGGTAAATTCTGATCATCAAATCTTTGTCGTAAAGAAGAAATATTATTTCTTAAATATTGTTCTACTGCTTTATCACCTGGGATAAAATTAGCTGCAAGACTTCCGTCTTTATTCACTTTTAAAATAACAGAAACATCTTTATCAAAATCAATTCTAAAAGGTTGATTTGTTTTCATTGACTCAGACAACTTGTCCATCAAAACAGAAGATACTTGAACATTTTTTTGAATACCTTCTGTACCAGTAGCCATAGCATCGTTAATTTGAGATGCAATACTTTTCATCGACATATCTGTATTTTGTACAAGATTTGCAAAGAAATTTGCATCACTATCAGACATATTTATTACATCATAATCAAATGTCGAAGCTGAATTTATAGTTGTCATTAAATCCTTAGTATTAATTAAATCTTGAATATTCTGAGAAAGAATAGATTGCCCTTCGTTATGGTATTTAAAATCAGTAAAATTTATACCACCTTTCAATAGCTCATCAGATACAATATCGTCAGAATTTTTTTGTAATTCTTGTGATAACTTATTAGCTTCTTTGTTTGAATCTTTTTCAGTCTTTTTATCATTAGACGTTTTTTTATCATCTTTTGAAGCTTCTACTTTATTATCTTTATCAGCTTCAGAAGTAGTTTTCATTTCATCTTCAAAAGATTTATCTGTAGATTTAGTTTTACTTGACTTTGATTGTGATTGAGTAGAACTAACATCTGAAGTGCTTGCTGTTGCTGCTGCTGAAGATGTACTTACATTCATTTTAATTAACTACCTCCGTCTATTTCTTCTAACTTTTTGAGGATTTCTTCTTCCTCTTCTATTTTTTCATGGCTTTGTCTGAAAAACCTTGTAACACCTAACTCTGAATATTGCTTTAATTCTGCGGCTTTTTCTTCTGCAATATAAGCCTCTCTATGCTTTTCTTTATGTTTTTCTAAGACTTTAACACCTTGTTCCAGTTTTACAAGTTTTGCTTTTTCTTCGTCAAGTTTTTTTTGAGCCTCTACCCGAATTTCTTCAAGCTTTTCTGCCTTATCCCAGAGATGTATCAAATACTTATCATAAGTTTCATACATCATAGGATCCGCTTGACGCATATTCAATTTTGTTGTCCTGATTTCTTCTTCGTTTTTTCGAATATTTTCTTCCGCAATAAATACAGCTTGTTGGGCTTTTTGAACTACGGCCAATTGTTCTTCTTTTTTCCGAATACGAAATTCAAGAACTTTTTGTAACCTGTATCTGAAAGGCATTTTATACCACTCTTATCAGATTTATTATTACCTATTTTAAGAGTGGTATAAACATCTATATGTATGATTTAATGACATTATGAAAAAAGTCAATCTAATATAGTGACACCAGTTGTCATGCCACGATTTGTATTTGATGTATAATAACCTCGATTTGTCCTAACATCAACAGACTGACCATTTCCCATCATTGCACGCTCTGCTTCAAAGTAATCCATAAAAGCGGGATCCATAGCAGGAGTAATTCCGGTAGGCATACCTGTAAATTGATTTTTAAAATTTCCTAATAAAGTATTTTGCCATCCTGAACCTGTTGAGCCTGTAAATATTGGTGGTCTGTATGCATTATCAGCTGAATAATTTGAATAATTAGGATTGTAAGAATTATACATATCTTGATTGTATGCTTTGTAATTTTTCGCAGCACTTTTTAAAGTTGATAAACGATCTTTCAATTCTCCAGACTGCGATGCCCCAAATATTTTTTGTTCAAGTCTTTCAATACGTGTCTTTGGTGTCTCATATTCATAAGTTTGATGAAACACTTGCCTTTCTAACTTATCTATACCTGACATTTTATCTGCAACATTTTTTTCATTTTTGCCAGATTCTATCATACTTCTTTTTACATTTGTCCTATAAATAATAGGTTGCCTGTAATTATAATAATTTCCTGGATAACTATTGTTATAATATCTATTATATTGATAAGGATTTCTATTATAGTAATATCCATTATTGTAATAAGTATTGTATCTTGGAGGTCTGTAATAACTACCATTTGTATATCGATAATTTGGCGGATAATAATATCCATTATTATAATTTCCAAATCCAAAAATATTCGATAAAATACCTGCCTGAGCAGAACCAGCAACAAGTAATAACAAACCTGACAATAAAATTATTTTTTTCATTTAACCTCACCTCTTTTAGGTAAAAATAAATAAATATATAAAAAAACGCATTCTCTAAAAGGAGTGCCAATTAGATAATTTTTGTTAATTCTTTGCACAATAATCATAAATATGCTAAAAATTAAGTATGAAAAAACAAGTTATAGCATATTTACACACACACTGGGATAGGGAATGGTATAGAGAATTTGAAGTTTTCAGACTAAGACTTCTAAGAGTTTTTGACAATGTCTTAGATATGCTTGAAAACAACAAAATTCCGTCATTTTACTTTGACGGACAAGTAAGTGCACTGTTAGATTACTTAGAAATCAGACCAGAAAAAGAAGGACTTGTAAGAAAATTTATTGCAGAAAAAAAATTATATATAGGACCTTGCTATACACTTGTTGATGAATTTCTTACAGACAAAACAGTATTTGAAAAGAATCTGGAAATTGGACTTAAAATATCAAAAGATTTTGGTTGCACTGATTTCATAGGCTATCTTGCTGACACGTTCGGACACAGTCAAAATATCCCTAAAATATTTAAAGATTTTGGGATTGATAAATGTGTTGTATGGCGTGGCTGTGGCGATATTCCCTCAGAATTTACTTTCAATAGAATTAACACTGTAAATCTTATCCGCGGATACTTTATGGATATATTTTCAGCCCCTATGACTATCGAGCAAAAAGCTGAATGGTTAAAAGGAAATTTAGATAAAATAGCAGAAAAATCAGGGAATTATTTACTTCTACCTATTGGTGCAGATCATTTAGGAGTAGAACCAGACATTACAGAACAAATCGAAAAAGTAAATACTTTACTTGAAGATTATAAAATTAAACTATCTAACCCATTTGAATACTTTGAACTAGTTAAAGACAATTTTAAACAATTTGAATGGAATGATGAACTCAGAGACAACAGCAAAACTTTTATCCTCCAAGGTTCATACTCTGCTAGAGTAAAACTTAAACAATATAATGTTAAATGTACATATTTGCTTGAACAAGCTGACAAATTACAGAAAAAATACGGGGAAAAATATAACTCAATAATTGAATACGCATATAAATTATTACTCAAAAATCAAGCCCATGACGGGATTTGCGGTTGTTCTACAGATTTAGTTCATAGAGAAAATATAACAAGATATGAAAAAATTATCCAAATAGCAAACTCTATTATTGAAGAGTTAAGACTTAAATACAATTTCAAAACACCTATAATGGAAAGCAAAGATTTGCTTCCTGAATATAAAGTTATCGGGAAACATTTCGGAGTAGAAAACTCTCTTCTTTATGACACTCAAAAAATTCCTGTCACAGAAGACTTTACAGACATTTATACTCTAAAATATTCTCCTGCTGTCAAACCTCAAATCAACTTCGAAGTTAAAAACGGGAAAATACGCATAGGAAATGTCGAAATGGAATTTGTACGCTTCAAAGATGAAGGTGATACATATAACTTTGGAGCTGTAGCAGATGACATTGGAGAAAAAGCTGAAATTTACTCATTCAAAAATAATATAATTAAAACAAGTTTTTTCGATATCCAAGTAGAACAAAATGAAGAACTAATCAATTTTAAAATAGAATGGGATAACAAGCTAAAAAATAAATTATGGCAAGTAAAATTTAACCTCAAATCGCCTGTTACAGAAACATATTCAGAGGATTTAAACTCTATTATAAAAAGAGAATTTGATGCGAACTATGATATGAGAGAACACCTGCCAAAAGTCAGAGGAATTGAAGTTAAAACAAATTTTGCCCCAATGCAAAGATATGTCGGAACACAAGGCTTTGGAGTAATTACAAAAGGACTTACAGAATATGAAGTAAAAGGAAAATCACTGCTTGTAACTATTTTAAGAAGCACAGGCGTAATTTCTAATCCTAAAAATCCATCTCGTTCAACTCCGGCAGGACCTCCGATAGAAGTACCTGAAGCGCAACAATTAGGGACTAATTCTGCAGAATTTTCAGTCGGATTTTTTGAACCTGAAAACTATCAAAAATACATTGATATCGTTTTCCCTCAAATAGCCTAAGGCATAAATTTTACTCAAAAAAAAACCCTATCTTTCGATAGAGTTTGGAATTCTTTTTAGTAATTCCTCGTGTGTGTAGAAGGTTAGTGTGTAGTAGGTAGTGTAAATAGTTAGTGTGTGTATTTATATCTCGTGTTTATTTAATCGTTTTATTTGGTATTTATTGCTTACATATTAATAAAGTATTTTCGGAGTATATAATTGCTATATCCTATTTATTTCTTTACATATCTTTACATAATTCTGTAAAGCTATATTACAAAGCGTTTTAAAGAATTAAGCATTAAAAAATATGCTCAATAATCTTTATTTTTATACTAAAACTTTCCCGTACCTCCCTTTGTAATTAATATATTCCCTGATTTTTTAAAAATTAACACTATTTTTAGAAAAACATTTATATATTTATAATAATGGTTTGATTACGTCTTTATTTAATCTTAATTTGCAAAGTATTGACCTTTTTAAAAAAAAGTATTCTAATAAAAAAGTAATTTATAAAAATACAGTTTAGAAGGAAAGAGGTCTACATGAAAGAATTTATGCACACAAGATTAGACAACAAGCAATTCAGTGAAGATGATATCAAAGGATTTATCAAAGATTACAATATCAAATTTATCAAATTACAATTCGTTGACATAAACGGACAAGTAAAAAATATGACTATTCCTTCTCAACATATCGAAAAAGCATTAAATAATGAAATCATGCTTGATGGATCATCAATTAAAGGTTTCAGAAGCATTGAAACATCAGATATGTTTTTCCATCCAGACAAAAACTCATTCCAAATTTTACCTTGGAGAGGTTCTGAAGGTGTAAATTCAGCAAGATTAATTTGTGACATATACAACGCAGATGGAACTCCATTTGAAGGCTGTCCAAGATGCAACTTAAAAAGAGTTATGAAAGAAGCTGAAAAACTAGGTTTTTCTATGAATGTAGGCCCAGAAGCAGAATTCTTCTTATTTGCAAAAGACAAAGATGGCAACGTAACTACTTCAACTAATGATACAGCTGGATATTATGATGTAGGCCCAGAAGATTTAGGGGAAGATGTAAGATCAGATATTGTATTAACACTTCAAGAAATGGGATTTGATATCGAAGCATCTCACCACGAAGTTGCTGACGGTCAGCACGAAATTGATTTTAGATACGCGGATATTTTAACAGCTGCAGACAATGTTGCAACATTCAAAGTAGCAGTTAAAGCAATAGCTGCAAAACATAACTTACATGCGACATTTATGCCAAAACCTATTTACGGAATTAATGGATCTGGTATGCACTGTAACGTTTCATTATTTAAAAACGGTAAAAACGCTTTTTATGATGAAAAAGCAGATTATCAATTATCAGACATCGCCAAATATTCAATTGGTGGAATGTTAAAACACGTAAAAAGCATTACAGCTATTTTAAATCCAACAGTTAACAGCTTTAAACGTTTAGTACCAGGCTATGAAGCACCAGTGTATTTAGCTTGGTCACTTGCAAACAGAAGTGCACTTTTAAGAGTTCCTGCTAAAAGAGGCAGTTCTACAAGAGTAGAATTAAGATCTCCAGATCCTGCTTGCAACCCATATTTAGCATTTGCTGCAATTTTAGAAGCTTGTCTTGACGGTGTAAGAAATAAAATTGATCCACCAGCTCCTGTTGAAAGTAACATCTATAAATTAACAACTAAAGAACGTAAAAAACAAAGAATCGACTCACTACCAGGTAGTCTTGCTGAAGCATTAGATTACTTTGATAAATCCCTTGTAGCAAGAGCTGCACTTGGCGATCACATATTTAATGAATTTATGTCAGCTAAGAAAAAAGAATGGGATTCTTTCAGAACATATGTTTCTCAATGGGAAATCGACAGATATTTAGAAAGATTTTAATCAAAAAAAAAGCTCCTTTAAAAGGAGCTTTTTTTTAATATGTCATTTCCCAATTATCATTTAATATTTTACCAAAACAACCATACCAGTTCTTTCCTGAGACATCATCACATTTTGCAAAAGCAGCTTCTCTTTGTTCTGTAGTTAAAGGAGCATTCCCATCATCTATTGATATGTCATCAATTAAACCATTTTTGTAAACGTAAATTGCGAACATATCTCTTCCTGCGATATTAGGACCTTTAGGACCATTTACATCAACATACAATCCCATTACACGCTTACTACCAGCATCATAAGCATAGGTTAAAGATGTTCCACTAGCTAAGACCAGAAACCCACTTAATTTTGAACCAATAGTTTTACCACTCATACTTTTATATTCAGAAGCCATACAAGGTGTGCTATTCTCACATTTATTAACAATCTTAAAGTAAGTATTGAAAAAATTGTAAATTGCATCATTAGAATTTAATCCAGCTTCAACTAGACTTACAGCATTTCTGTCAGTTTGATATTGAAGAAGAGCCTGACTCAATTCATTATAAAATTTGTGCAATTGAGTTACATAACTTTTTCTTTGATAATTTTGCATCAAAGTAGGGACTGTCATTGCAGAGACAACACCAATAATACCTAAAGTTACTAAAACTTCAGCAAGGGTAAAACCTTTAT
>CAUDIU010000060.1 GCA_958449715.1 uncultured Clostridium sp.
TTGTGGCAATCTTTCTGAAAATGGATAAAGAGCACCATGTGCTTCATCCACAATCAAGTATGAATTATTTTTTTTACAAACAGCTTTTAATGCATTTATATCAGATACAATACCTTCATATGTAGGTGATGTTACAATGACAGCCTTTACATCTTTAATGTCAATTAATTCCGGTGAAGTTTTATCTGGAATTCCCCAAGCTTTATTCATTGGTAAATCATAGTATACAGCTTCACAACCTGCAAGTTTAACAGCATTTTCATGGCTTGGATGTGCGTTTCTCCAAATTAATACTTTGTCCCCTTTATTGGTACAAGCTAATACAGAAGTAATAATACCACTTGTAGAGCCGTTTGTAAGGAAATAAGTATGTTGAGTTCCATAAATCTTTGTGGCATTTTCTTGAGCCTTTAAAAGCGCTTCTTGAGGATTATGCGCATCCGTTTCAGATATATCTTTTTTATAAAAATTACGAAATTTGTTGAAAATAAAAAATTTTTGTCCATGAGATGGGGTTGTGAACAAAAATTTTCTACTTTTTTTTCTTAATAAATTTATTAAACTCATTAAATGATAGTGCCTCTTTTTATTTAATTTTTACAAGTTTTAAGCAAACTTGTATTTTACGTGACTCGGCACGTTTATTTGTTTTGAATTTCTATACTTCTTTTAGTGCAATACTGGATTAAAGTCATTTTATCCTTGTTATCATGATATTCAAATCTGCCGGATATTGTATATCCGCCATTTTCATTTTTTTCAATTCTTATCGGACTAAATAAGCATTCAACAGATTGTTTTTCTGACAATGGTAATTCAATTTTATATAAACCTTCAATGTTAATATTTTCATTAGTTCTTATTTTCATACCACCAGCAGAAATATCTAATGTTGTTATTTTATGTGAAGAATTTTCTTCAGTTAAACTTAATTCTTCCACAAATTTTATACGTGTATATTGACGTCTTTGTAAAAATCTATGTTTTGCTGGGGTTGCTATTTTTACAATATTCCCTTCTATAGTTTCTGGATATGAATCAAAATATAAAGTACCATGATTTGTTTGTGTATAAAATTCGCAATAATTGTGTCTCATCATTCCTGTAGGTTCATATTCTAATTCTATTGTAAAATATTTTGGATCAACGTCAATTATAGTGCCTTTATTTGCACATTTGAAATCAGAAGGAACTACTGTAATTTTTCTATTTTTTTCTATTAATTCTCTCATAATAACC
Organism: uncultured Clostridium sp.; assembly: GCA_958449715.1. Classification (GTDB taxonomy): domain Bacteria; phylum Cyanobacteriota; class Vampirovibrionia; order Gastranaerophilales; family Gastranaerophilaceae; genus Stercorousia. The sequence continues at coordinate 1,240 of CAUDIU010000060.1, forward strand.
TCATTTGTATATTATTATATGATATTTTTTTTAATTTGTCCAATATAACTATATTCTTAATTATCCTTAATAATTAGAAAATAAATGATTTTTAATTAATTGCTCTAATGATATTGATGAAGAAAAAATATATGATATATATGTAAATCCTCAACTCTTCTGATTGCTCAGTATTTGCTCCTCAATATATAAGGGGAGCTTTTTTTTATACAAAAAAAGACCGCTAAAAGCGGTCTTTTAAAAGATTTATAAAAATTATTTTTATTCTTTTAAGAATGATTCATAATTTCTAGCCAACAGGTGGGTTCTTACTTGATTAATTAAATCAAGAGCAACACCTACCATGATAATTAATGAAGTAGCTCCAATACCTTGTATAGTTTTAATATTAGTAATATAACTTGCAAGAGAAGGAACTAATGCAATAATACCAAGTCCCATAGCACCAATAAATGTTGTTTTAGTTAAAATTTTATCAAGTGCTTCAGCTGTTGGCCTACCAGGTTTTACACCTGGAATTGATGAACCGTATTTTTTTAAGTTATCCGCAATATCTTTTGGCTGCATATTCGGCATAATTGAAGCATAGAAAAAAGTTAATGCAACAATTAATAAGAAATATAATACATAGTATGTAATTCCATCTGGACTCAAAATTTGAGTTAAATGGATAACCATAGCTTTTACAGACTCACTTTTGAAATTTGCTTGCCCTACCAAGCTTAAAATAGTTGATGGGAACAATAAAATTGCAATAGCAAAGATAATTGGCATAACTCCGCCAGGGTTAAGTTTAAACGGAATAAATGAATTCATGCCGCCATAGACTTTATTCCCGACTTGTCTTTTAGGGTTTACAATAATTACTTTTCTTACAGCTTCTTGCATAATTACAATAAATACCATTGCTGCAAAGAAAATAAGTAATAAAACTGCTAATCCTAATTGCATCATTGAATTATTGGCAACAATTTGAGCTGTCCTTGATGCGTAAATCGGGATACCTGATAAAATACCGATAAAGATAATTAATGAACCACCGTTACCGATACCTTTTTCAGTAATAAGTTCTGAAATCCACATTACAAGAACAGATCCAGCAGTTAACACAACAATAGAACTTATAAAGAACATAATTGGGTTAACATTTGGTAAAACTGCTCCAGGTAAATGATGCAGGTATAACATAAAGATTAAAGACTGGAACACAGCTAATACAACTGTAAAAATACGTGTATACTGTGACAGCTTTCTTCTGCCTGCTTCACCTTCTTCTTTCTGAAGTTTTTCCAATGATGGAATTACAACAGAAACAAGTTGGATAATAATTGATGATGTAATGTATGGCCCAATACCTAAGGCAAATATTGAAACTTTGCCTAAAGCGCCGCCAGAAAATAAATCTAAAAATCCAATGATGTTATTTCCTTGAGCGATATTTGAGAAAATTTCATTATTAATCCCAAATAAAGGCATTTGTACACCAAATCTGAATGCTGCAATCATCAAGAATGTAAAAAAGATTTTTTCTTTTAATCCTGATGCTTGCCACATAGACATTAAATCATCAGTTGTCGGCATTTTCATTCCTTGTGCCATTATACTAACTCAACCTTTCCGCCTGCTTTTTCAATTTTTTCTTTAGCTGATGGTGTTACATAACAAGCTTTTACAGTAATAGCATCTTTTAATTCGCCATTACCTAAAACTCTTAGACCAACACAAGATGGATGAACTCTGCCAGCTTCTTTAAGAACTTCTAAAGAAACTTCTTTCATACCATATTGAGCAATTCTGCCAACATTAATTTCAGCATAATTTAGTTGGTTAATAATTTTAAAGCCTTTTAATTTTGGCATTTGTCTGTAACCAGGCATTTGACCACCTTCAAAACCTCTTTTAGCTGAGCTTCCTGAACGTTGTCCTTCACCATTGTGTCCACGGCAAGATGTTTTACCTCTACCAGATGAACGGCCTCTGCCTACTCTTTTAATTTTATGTGTAGCACCTTCTGCAGGTCTTAAATCTTCTAATGTAATTGTCATTTTTAATTTCCTTTCTTATTACTCGCTTTCGCTTCCGCAATTAAGAAAAACAAAAGGTCATGATATGACCTCATGTCTCCTTATTCTACAATCTCAACTAAGTGAGGTACTTTGTTTACCATACCTAAAATAGTTGCACTGTTGTAATGTTCTACAACTTGATTTTGTTTTGTTAAGCCTAATCCAGCAACAACTCTACGTTGTTTTTCAGAAGCACCGATAAGGCTTTTAACAAGTTTAATTTTTATTTGTTTTAATTCTGTTTTTGCCATTTTTATTATCCTTTTTAAATTTATTTTTTCTCTAAATTACTTTCAATAACCGAACTGATTAGTTTAATAATTCAGCCATTGTTAAACCACGTTTTTTAGCAACTTCTGAAAATGGAGTAAGAGCTTTTAATGCTTCTAAAGTTGCGTTAGCAGCGTTAAGAGGTGCTTTAGATCCTAAAGATTTAGCTAATATGTTTTCGATACCAGCAAGTTCAAGAACTAAACGAACTGCACCACCTGCAATAATACCTGTACCTTGAGAAGCTGGTTTAAGCATTACAGCACCTGCTCCAGAACGACCTGTAATTGGGTGTGGAATAGTTGTTTTGAAAATAGGTACATTGATAAGGTTTTTTCTGCCATCTGCAATTGCTTTTTGTATAGCAATAATAACTTCAGCAGCTTTAGCACAACCTACGCCAACTTGTCCTTTTTTGTTTCCAACGATTACAATAGCTCTAAAGCTTAATTTTTTACCACCTTTAACAACTTTTGTTACACGGCTGATTTGTACAACACGTTCAATCCATTCTGATTGAGGTTTTTCTTCAGTTGTTTCAATTTTTTGTTTTTTGCCACGACCACGTCTTGAACGAGCCGGTTTTTCTTCAGCAGTATCTTCTGCAGGAGTTTCTGTTGATTCTTCTACTACTGCAACTTCTTCTACTGTCATTTCTTCTTTGTTTTCTAAATCCATTGATTTTTACCTTTCATGTTAATTAATAAATCTTGTATATAAGCGAATATACCAAAATAAAGCTAATTAAAGCCTATGGTAAAATATTCGTGAGTAACTTTTCTGACAAAATCTATAATAACAACAAAAAGATTACAATGCAAGTGTTTTGTAATCTTTTGTTTAATTTCTTAATTTTGTAAGTTACTTTTCTGTTAGCATTTTTGCTAATAATTCTTGTGCTGATGATACCGATATAATATTTTTATCTTGAATAAATTTTTGATATTCAAGTTTTTCTTTTTCATATAATTCAACAGCTTTATCAACTATTTGCAAATGTTCTGGAAGTTTTTGCTTTTCACTATTTATATTTTTTAAATAGTGAAAAAAGTTTTTTAGTTTATTAAGTGGGGTATTTTCATTTGCTTTTAATCGTTGGATTATAAATTCAACAAATTCTTGTAAATCTTTTTCTCCAGATATAATGTGTAAAAAATTAGTATTAGTATCTGGTAAGATTTGACCATGGTTTTTAGCATTCATTTCTAGCCAAATTTTTGATGCGTTATTTTTATTAGCGACTATTTCTTTTATAGCTTCAAATCCAAGAACAAATGGATTTTCTCCAGGAAAACCTGAAACTTTTCCATGTTTTAAATATGAGTACATAGGGATAACTTTTTCTTCAATATCTTTTATGTTTTTGGGAGTATTGGGTATTTTATATATCCCTGTAAAATTTAATTGCGAATTAATAGTCTGCATATTTTCTCCTTTATATGCAGACTATAAACCTTATAAAAATTTTTTTTGCTATCTTATTTTAAAATATTTTCTAATGTGTTAATCATACAAGATTTGAATTGTTCACACTCCTCTTTATTTTTAGCTTCAAATCTTAATGTGAACACAGGTTCTGTATTACTTTGTCTAATAAGTGCAAATCCTCCATCAAATACAATTCGCATACCATCTAGAGTAATTATTTCTTTGATTTCAGAGCCAAACATATTCTTGTTTGATTCAACACATTGTTTGAATTTTTCAAGTACTTCTTTTTTTCTTTCGTTTGGACAAGGGAAACGAACTTCTGGAGATGAACATACTTCATCAAAAGATTTTAACATATCAGAAATTTTGAAATTTGGATTAACTTTTTTATGTTTAGCTATAATTTCAATAATTCTGCAGCCCGCATATACTGCATCATCAAAGCCATAATATCTGTCTTTAAAGAATGTATGTCCACTCATTTCTCCAGCTAATAAAGCGTTTGTTTCTTTCATTTTATCTTTAATATATCCGTGACCGGTTTTGCACATTACTGCGTTACCACCAAGTTTATTAATTTGGTCATAAAGTACTTGAGAACATTTAACTTCGCTAACAACTGTTGGACAAGTACCAGTTTGTTTGCAATCTTCAATTAAATCCATTGCATAAATTAAAAGTAATTTATCCCCAGTTAAAAATTTACCATCTTGGTCAATAATACCAATTCGATCGCTATCACCATCATATGCAATGCCAACATCAGCTTTATTTTCAACAACAACTTCTTTTAAAGTATCTAAAGTTTTTTCAACACTTGGATTTGGGTGGTGATTAGGGAAGTTGCCATCAGGAGTTGAATATAATTCAATTACATCACAGCCAAGTTTTTTGTATAATTCAGGGCCTACAACTCCTCCTGTCGCATTAGCACTGTCAACAACTATTTTTACACCTTCACCAATTTTGCCAAATCTATTTTCCATATCCTTTATATAGTCAGGGATAATATTGTAATCAGTAACTTTTCCTTTTGTAGTTGTTAAATCATCTGTTTTTTCAAATTCTTTAAATGTATAATCTTTTACTTCTGCAATTTGGGCTTCTGTAAGAGTTCTTTTCTGATAAGTCATTTTAAGACCGTTGTATTCTTTAGGATTGTGACTAGCTGTAATAATTGCAGCTGCTATTACTTCATATCCATGAATACCAACAACTTCTGAATAGTAGCCAATAGGTGTTGGGGCTAAGCCTAAATGAATAACATTTGCTCCAGTTGATGTGATACCGTCTGTTAGAGCTTTTTCCAATGCAGGCGAATGTAATCTGGCATCTCTAGTGATTGTAATCCACATGTCAGATTCTTTTTTACCTGATTGCTTTTTTAACCAATTTACAAAGCCACGCCCTGTTTTAAAATATAACTCTTCTGTTATATCTTCACCATATATGCCTCTTATATCATTTTTGCCAAATGCATGTTCATATTTTTTCATATTAAGTTCTCCCCTTATTAATTATTGTATAATTATAGCATGAAAAATTTTCTTGATAACTTATCTAACAATCAACGTTTTGCTGGCTGGATATTTATATTCCCAGCATTAATTGGAACTATTATTTTTATTATAATTCCAGTAATCTGTTCTTTTGGTCTGAGTTTTGCAAAATGGGATTTATTAAATCCGATTCAATTTGTTGGATTTGATAATTATAAGGAAATTTTTTCTGAACCATTATTTTTCAAAATATTGTGGAACACAATCGTATTTGCTGTTAGTACATCTGTCTTAGGAGTTATAATTCCATTAATTTTAGCATGTATTTTGAATTCCAAAATTAGAGGTTCTGAATTTTATAAAACAGCTTATTTTTTACCGTTTATTACTCCAATGATTGTAATTGGTGTTGTGTGGGAGTGGATATTTGATCCAAATATCGGCTTATTAAATCATATTTTACACCTACATATTAATTGGTTATATGATACACATTATGCAATGACAGCTTTAATTATTGTCTCTGTTTGGAAATTGATTGGTTATAATATGGTAATTTTCTTGTCATCTTTAGCTGGAATTTCTCAAAGTATGTTTGAAGCCGCTAAAATAGATGGAGCAAATGCTTTTCAAACTTTTAAAAACGTTACTGTTCCATTATTATCTCCAACTATATTTTTTGTTGTAATTATTACAGCAATCTCTTCATTTCAAATATTTGATTTGATTTATTTAATGACTCAGGGAGGACCACTAGACAGTACAAATGTTTTAGTTTATGCAATTTATAAAAATGCTTTTGAATATTTTAATGTAGGTAAAGCATCTGCTATTGCATATGTGCTTTTTTTGTTAATTCTGGTTTTAACACTTTGTCAATGGAACTTACGCAAAAAACTTGTATATAATGAAATTGATTAATTATTTATTGAAAACAGTTTTATAAATTTCACTTTTTTTATCAGCTAAATTTTTTATTATTTCAAATGCATATTCTCCAATAGATTTATTGCTAGGGTACAAATAGTCAACACCTCCAATAAATTTGTTAAATAAACCTTTATTTAAAACTGATACATGGAAACATTCTTCCGGATTTTTATTTTTTCTGATATTTATTGTTAGTGAATCTCCTGAAACTTTATTTATTAATTTTCTATAATCTTTAAATTTTTCTTTTTGACCTGTGCTATTGGCGTATTCTCTAGCCATTTTTATTGTATTGTTATACTTTAATCCTGTAAATTGAGGAGTATAAGTATTTGATTGTATTGTAGTCATAGAAACTCCTTTTTTTACTTAAACTTAGAAGAAAAATTTTTTTGCTTAATTTTTAAAATATGTAACAATATTGGTAACTTTATTAAAGAATTTATGAGAAATAGCCGTTTTATACTTTGTAATTAGATTAATTTTGGAGTGTGTATCATGTTTGAAGATTTAAAAAATGAGAAAATAGTTGTAGAAATAACAAATTTAGTTGATAAAGTTGAAAAAACACAAGAAGATATTGATGCATATTGCGAATTTATGAAAGGTGTTATTTTAAACACATCAGGATTAAACTAACCGTCTAATGTAAAATTTTAAGTTTAATACTATATTAAATTTATGAAAATTGTAATTTTAGGCGGAGTCGCAGCTGGTGCTAAAGCTGCAGCAAAGGCAAGAAGATTGTTGCCTGATGCAAATATTGATTTATATACTGATGATACACATATTTCTTATTCTGCGTGTGGACTTCCTTACTATATTGAAGGAAATTTCGAAGATTATCAACTTTTATTAGTAAGATCTCCTGAAGAATTTGAAAAAAAGAATGTGCATATACATCTGAAAAATAGAGCAGTAAAAATTATTCCTGCTGCTAAACAAGTTTTAATTCAAGATTTGGAAACTCAAAGAGCAAATCTTGTTGAATATGATAAATTAATTATTGCAACAGGTGCAAGACCTATAATTCCAAAAATAAAAAATGTAAATTTGCCAAATATTTTTACGTTGCGAAAAATAGAAGATGGCATAGCTATTAAAGAAAAACTTTTAAAATCAAAGCATGGCACAATTGTAGGCGGCGGTTATATAGGTATAGAACTATTAGAGGCCTTGGTAAAACAGAATGTTAAAGCAACACTAGTTGAGTACTCGCCATATATAATGCCTATTTTTGACGAGGATATGTCTCAATTAGTAGAAAATCAGCTTAGCTCAATTAATAATGGTAGATTTGAAATAATAACATCGGAAATTGTTACAGAATTTTCAGGTGATATTAATGGCGTGCATTCAGTAAAAACAGGTTCGGGTAGAGAATTTAATACTGATTTTGTTATTTTATGCACTGGAGTAAAACCTAATGTCGAAATAGCAAAAGATGCAGGAATTGAATTAGGAATAACTGGTGCAATAAGAGTAAATGAAAAGATGGAAACAAGTATTCCTGATATTTATGCTTGTGGAGATTGTGTCGAAGAGAATTTAGTTATATCTAATACGAAAATTTGGCTTCCGCTAGGATCAAATGCAAATAAAGAAGGGCGTACTGCTGCAATTAACGCTTGTGGTGGTGAAGACAAATTTTTAGGAGTCTTAGGCTCAGCAGTTACCAGATGCCTAAATTTAACTATGTCTATGACTGGATTAACAGAGAAAAAAGCTTCCGCACTCGGTTATTCTCCTGTAACTGTAACAGTAACTAAAAATGATAAAGTTGGATATATGCCTGATGTCAATAATATTACACTAAAGCTTATTGCTGACTATGATACTGGTAAATTACTTGGAGCTCAAGCTATTGGAGCAGGTGATGCTGATAAAAGAATTAATGCCCTTGCAGCAGCACTTTTAGCAGGAATGACTGTTGAAGAATTTTACAATAACGATTTAACTTATGCTCCACCATTTTCTCCAACAATAGATCCCCTACTTAATGCTGCACAAATTTTAATGAGTAAAGTTAAGCCAAAAGACTAGCAATATATTTAGCTATACCTTCTCCCATAGAAAAACAACTTGCCTGAACTCTTAAGGCTCCTTGCGCCATAAAGTCTGCTGAAATGCATCTTCCTGCAACGAATAAGTTATCAATATCTTCGGACATAAGACTTTCAAGTGGTAATGTGTAATCTCTTACCATTTCAAGAGTAGATGAATCTTTTTTCTCAGAATGCACATCTACAGGATAATTTGATACAACAACTGGATGTTCAAATGTTCTACCTGATTTTACATCATCAATTGTATAGATATATTTCCCTTTAATTCGTCTTGAAACGCGGATTCCTAGCATATCTGCAATGTTTGAAATATAAGATTTTTCAAAACCTGGAAAATATATTCTACAAAAATTTGCAAGCCTGAAGATGTTTTTACGAGCTAATTGCAAGGCTTTTGACATATTTTCTA
>CAUDIU010000061.1 GCA_958449715.1 uncultured Clostridium sp.
TATTAAGCCTAAATTTATTGTAGATGTTTAAAAATTTTATATTATAATTTTTTTTATGGAATTAGTGTATTTAAATTCTGCAAGAAATTGTTTTAGATATGTAATCAAAGCGTTTGGCATTAAAGAAATTTATATTCCTTATTATTTGTGTTCATGCCTGCGTCATATTGCTTTTGCAAAAGAGTGTAAGATTAATTTTTATCATATAAATTTAGATTTTTCTCCAGCTTGCACTTTCCCAGAAAATGCTTATATTTTATATCCTAATTATTTTGGTGTTTGTTCAAAAATAGTTGAAAAATTGGCTAAAATTTATCCTAATTTAATTGTTGATAATGCACATTCTTTTTATGCAGAACAAAGTGGTATTGCATCTTTTAATTCTTTGAGGAAGTTTTTCCCACATATTAGAGATGGAGCTTTATTGTATATCAATAAAACACCTTCTTTAAGTATTGATAAAGATGAATATACATATGTTCCAAAAAGTTTAAATTACGATGAAATCTGCCAAAATGAAATAAGAATAGATAATCTTGATATGAAATTTATGTCAGAGACAACATATAAATTATTTAAAGATACTGATTTGGTTTTTGAAAAAACAAAAAGAAAATCTGCTTTTCAAAATTTAGAAAAAATATATAATGATACAAATTGTTTAAATTTTACTTTAAATGATGAAGATGTACCGTTTTGTTATCCATATTTAGCAAAAAGTGAGGAAGATGCAGATAAATTGGTTGATAAATTAAAAAATAATGGAATTACGATTTATCGATATTGGGATAAAATACCTGATAGTTACAATGAAAGTATCTTTTACAAACGTCTTGTTGTGATACCTCTTTGTTAAATTAATTGCAGCCTAAATCTTGTTTATCAATTTTCCCGTCAAAATTGTTATCAATCCCATCAAAACAAGAGCCTATGGAATATTTTCCCTCAGATCTTACGCCTTGTTTTAGGTATCTTTCTGGTATTTTTTGCCACAAGTATTCAAAAAAGCCTCTATAGTATTTTGCAAGTATTTTATTTTCTATTATTAGTACATTTTCATCATTTTTGTTTTCGCCGTTTTTAGAAAAATTCATTGACCCAATTATTAAATACTTGTCATCTATTATCATAGTTTTTGAATGGACTTTCCCAGCATAATTTTCTATTTTAACTAAAATCCCATTCTCTCTGAGTATTTTTATATTTGATGCTTTATAATTTGTTGCGTCGTGTATTATTTTAATTTGTACTCCTCTTTTTCTTGCGTTAATCAGTGAATTTTTTAATTCTTCATGTGTGAGAACAAATGTTGGTATGTAAATATATTTTTCAGCTTTATTAATTAGTGGGATAATATTTGTAGATATAATTTTATCTTGTGGAGAAAATAAGGGAAGAATTTTTGTATCTTTTAGGATAATTATTTCTGTTGGAATTTTTTCTTTTTCATTGTGGAATTTTCCAGAGAGCATTTGTGTAAATTCTTGTTCGTATATTCGAGCTAACTGTTCTGAATTAATTAAAATTAGGCAATCAGAGTTAAAACCTGACAGCCCCGTGTTCGCAAAGTTCATAGAACCTGTAATTACTTTTGAGTTATCAAAGATAATAAATTTGTTATGCATTATTATTTTAGGTGTATCAGTCGATTTTTCGTCTGATAAATTAATTATTGAATTTATGTCAGGGTAATAATTACCTTTGCTAGTATCATAGACTAACCTAATTTTTACTCCTCTTGATTTTGCGTTAATCAATGCATTAATGATTTCTGGAGTATTGCTCCAGCCGTATAATGCTATATCAATTGATGATTTAGAGTTTTTTATTTGATTTACAATTTCTTTGCAGGCAAGAGATGAGCATTTATTATCCGGTTTAAGTTTTGTTGTTAAATCTGTAAGAAACAATTTTATGCTACCATTTGAAATCATTAGCGGATATTGAGGGATAATCTTTTTTATATTTTTTTGTTTTGTTACATGGCAAAATTTGCAAGGTACAGATTCTTTTGGAAGTTGTTTTTCTTCAATTACTACAGCATCACTTGCTACAAGACCGTATTTACAGTCAAGTGTATGATATTTATTGCTTTTATGATTAAGAATTACAAGTTTGAGTCTTCTTGCTTTGTCTAGTTGTTTTTTATAATTGTTAATGTATGTTATATTGCCGTTTTCAAATCCTAAACCTGAAATTAATAATTGTCTTTTATAAGAAATATTGTCAACTGTAATATCTGCAAATTTGCAGTCTTGAGTTTGCTCTTTTGTGAATTTTAATTTTACATTTTTTTCTAATAATGTATTTTCTGCAAAATTGTCAGTAATATAGCCTAATTTTATAGCATCAGTTTTCGAAATCTCAATTTTTTTATATAAATTGTCATCTAACTCTGATAGGCTAGCTGTAAAAGTTTCTGTGTTTGGAATACATATTATTTCATCATCTTCTAGAATTTTATTGCTATTTAAGTCAACTCCGATTTTTGTAGGAGTAAAAATTCTCAGCACAACTTTATCTGATTTTTGAAAAACATCAAAAATCGAAAATATAATGAATATTCCAATAATAGATAAGATTGCAAATATTTTATTTGTTTGCATATTCTTTTTTATAATTTGTTATTTCAAATCCAAGTCTTGCAATTTTATCTTTCAAGGTTTTATTTTGAGTTATTAAAAATTCCGTATAATGTTGATTTTTATTTGATGTTGCATAGTGACAAGGATGTATCAATGCTTCTGTAATATGAGAATCTTCAATTGCTTTAAGTCCATATTCGATTGTTAAATCATCCATTAATCCTGTGTATCCAACACCTATTAGGTTATCATTCGTTTTAAGCCCATACTCTTCAACAACTTTTTTGTTGATAGAAGTGAAATAATTTAATAATAAGATTTTTAGAATGTTAGGCGGATATTTCAAGTTAAGGTGTTTTCTTATGCTTGGTACAAAATACATTTCTTCATATTGAGTTCTGATATATGGAATATTGTATTCTTTTGCAAGTTTTGCAGTAATCTTGAATAAGTTAGGTATTGAATGCGTATGTACATGAGAATCAATATGATCAACTTTTGCATAATTCATAACGGTTTCAATTTGAGTTCTGAATTCAAATTCGACCTGATTTAAAAAACTTTCATCATGTGATTTTAAAAGAATACTTAAAAATCCGTTGTTAAATTTTCCCCTTTTGTTTGTTAAAAGTGGAGCTTTTGTCAAAGAACGCCCTTCAATAATGTTTAAATGCACACCAAGACCTAAATTAGGACATTCAGGTATGATCTCATTTACTGCTGCATTAAAAGCTTTTCCATTCGCACAAAGGCTTGCACTTGTTAAAAATCCATTGTGGTAACCATCTAGGACAGCTCTGTTGAATGCTTTAGACATTCCAAAATCATCTGCATTTAAAATAAATTTTTTCTCTACCATATTCTAAAAAAATCCTTGCTTTAATAATATGTATATTATAGTATAAAGTTGTCTATTTTGGCAAATGAGAGAGAAAATTTATGGATAAACCGACATTAGCTATAATTGTTCCTTGTTTTAATGAAGAACTATGTGTAAAATCAACCATAGAAAAATTGTTGATTTTGTTAAATACACTTGTTGATAAAAATAAAATAAAAAACGATAGTTACTTATATCTTGTAGATGATGGATCTGTAGATAAAACATGGAATATTATAGAAGATGCACACAAAAATGATAAACGAGTTAAAGCATTGAAATTTATAAGAAATTTTGGAAACCAGAAGGCTCTTATTGCGGGATTAGAAGGAGTTAGGGAACTCGGTTGTGATTGTGCTGTATCAATTGATGCGGATTTGCAGCAAGACGAAAATGCTATTGAACTTTTTATAGATGAGTATATGAAGGGTGCAGATATTGTATCAGGTATTAGAAATGACAGAAAAACTGATTCTTTTTTCAAAAAAGTAACAGCTTTGATGTTTTATAAAACTATGAATATATTAGGAGCCAAAATACCTCCAAACCACTCTGATTATAGATTAGTAAGCAAAAGAACTTTAGATGTAATGGAGTTGTATCCTGAAAAATATCTATTCTTAAGAGGATTTTTTAACGAATTAGGACTAAAAACTGCTTATGTTCATTTTAATGTAAAACCAAGAATGGCAGGAGAATCTAAATTTAATTTTATGTCACTTATGGTATTAGCATTAAACGGAATAACATCTTACAGTGTTGTACCACTAAGATTTGTAGCTGTATTAGGCTTTTTTATGGCTTTATTTGGCTTTTTAGTCGGAGTTGAAACTGTTATTGAAAAAATATTTTGGCATAATTCTCCTAACGGTTGGGCTACAACAATTATTTTGTTGTGTGTATTTGGTGGTATTCAACTATTTTGTTTAGGTCTAATTGGTGAATATGTAGGTCAAGTATTTAGAGAGGTAAAAGCAAGACCACGCTATATTAAAGATATTGAGTTAAAATAAACTGGAAGATTTATTTATAAATTATATAAAATACAAAGAAAGGAGCTAGAAATGAAAGAATGTAGAAATGTCGGTGGGGGGCAATTTAGCAGCTCTTCATATAGGTTTTACTTTAGCTGAGGTATTAATAACCTTAGGAATAATTGGTGTTGTTGCAGCATTAACTCTCCCTAGTTTAATTAATAAATATAAAATTAAGCAGTTACACACAGCTTTTACTCGTTCAAGTAGTATTATTCAAAATGTATTAAATGAAACAGCTGTTGAATTTGGGTATACAAGTTTTAAAGACATTAACTCTATATGTGGAAATGTTAGTAAAGCTGATGCTGCTTCTTGCCGAAATGCAAATCAACTTACTTTTGAAGAAATTAGTTCTTTTTTTATTTCAAGATTCAAAAAAGTTTCTGTTTTAAAATCGAAGGATATCACATCAAAAAAATATAAGTTTGTTAATTATTCTAATATTACTCAAAGTAGTTATAATCAATTATATGGATTAAATACCTATAATACTCCCCATGCACAATTGAATATTCTTGCTGATGGAACTGCAGTTACAAGTATTGCATTTTTTTATCATGAACCTAGTGATGGTCTTTCAATTACCTTTGATACAAATGGCCCAGAAAAAGGTCCAAATCGTTACGGTTATGATATTTTTTTATACAATACCGGATCTTGGAATAAATTGTGTACGAAAAAACAAGATGGTGGAATTTTTAATGGTAGAGGGTGCTATGATTTTGCTTTAAAAGATATTAATCCAGATGATAATTCAAAAGGATATTGGGCAAGTTTGTATTAATAAAAATCGTTAAAATAAAAAAGTGGGTATAAACCCACTTTTTTATTTTGCCGTGCCACTGTCTATCGAATTAAGTAGATAAAATCTTTAAATATATTATCTCTTTTTAATTACATAATACCCGCAAGTATTATCTTAGTGCTGCTATGTTTCCATCCTGACACGGTTCGATAGCTTACGCCACTATGCACTTAAACGTCAACAATAATAGATTTATCAAAGTTATTTACCGAACCCTCACAACAGGCTCTGCACCCCGCATTAACTTCGGGTCAAGAGATTGCAATTCCCCGTGGAGCACGGCTGTTTTGATATTAACATAAAATTATTAATTAGTCTACGTTTTTTTATTAATTTTATAGCCATTCTACTAATGTAAAATTTAACTGAAAAAGGATAATAATAGTTTGAAAGGAGAAATAATGGAACGTTTAGATTTATATAGATGTGAAATCTGTGGAAATCTTGTTGAAGTCATTTTAGCAGGTGGCGGGGAGCTTGTATGTTGCGGTCAGCCAATGCAAAAAATTGACGGAAAAAATAAAGAGGAAGCAGTTTTTGAAAAACATATTCCAGTATTTGTAAAACAAGAAAATGGAACAGATGAAGTCAGAGTGGGAGAAGTTCTGCATCCTATGACAGATGACCATTATATTATGTTTATTGAAACGATTTCTGAAGATAAAAAACATGCACAATTACAATATTTATCACCTGGTGATGAACCTAAAATGTTATTAGAACATAAATTAGGCAAAACTTTAGCAAGAGAATTTTGTAATTTACATGGTCTATGGGAGGGCGAAAGTGATTAGCGAAAAAGTCGAGAATATTTTAAATTCTCAAATTAATAAAGAATTTTATTCTGCATACTTATATTTAGCTATGTCTGCTTATTTTGATGAAATTGGTTTATATGGCTTTTCAAATTGGACAAAAATCCAAGCCAGAGAAGAAGTAGAACATGGTATGATTATTTTTGATTACATAATTGAACGTGATGGAAAGGTAAAACTTGAACAGATAAATTCACCTGAGAAAAATTTTGAAAATCCTCTGCAAGTATTTGAAAAAATATTAGAACATGAAATATATGTGACAGAAAGCGTTAATTGTGTTGCATCTTTGAGTGAAGATGAATGTGACCTGGCAACTCGTCATTTTATAAATTGGTATATTTCAGAACAGGTAGAAGAAGAAGCTAATGCTCGCGATGTAATTACTAAATTAAAAATGTTTGGTGATGACAAAGCATCTTTATATCATTTAGACCAAGATTTGGGTAAACGAGAATATAAAGCTCATTCATATAAAATATAAATTATTTATCTTATTTCTTAAAAGAGGAATTTTTAATTCCTCTTTTTTATTTATATTGCGAATTTGTAACTAATTTGTCCTGAATAAAAAAATATATTATTATGGTAAGTATGAATAATGGTAAAATTGTAGTAGTTGACGATGAAAAAATGGTTACCTCAGCATTTAAAACTTTATTTAAAGTTGAGGGATATTCTGATGTACATTTATTTAATAACCCCAAAGATGCAGTTGATTTCTTAAAAGAAAATACCCCAGATTTAATTATTTCTGATTTTATTATGCCTGAAATGAACGGGTTAGAATTTTTAACTGAGGCTAAAAAGCTTTATCCTGAAGTAAGTATGATTCTTTTGACAGGTTATGCAGATAAAGAAAATGCTATAAAAGCTATCAATGAAATTGGTTTATATAAATATATTGAAAAGCCTTGGGATAATGATGACTTACTAATGAATATTAAAAATGGTATTGAAAGAAGTCATTTACTGGAAAATTTGAGAAATAAAATTTGTGAGTTGGAAGAAGCTAAGAAAAAATTACAAGATTATTCAACTAATTTAGAAAAAATAGTAGCAGAGCGTACTGCAGATTTATCAGAAGCTAATAAAAAGCTTTCAGGAATTATTAATTATTGCGCAGACGGCATTATTATTGTCGATGGTAAAGGTAATATTCAACAAGTTAATCCTGCTTGTGAAAATATGGTTGGATTATCAGAAAATGCCCTTTGTAAAAAGAAATTCCAAGAAATTGCGTATTCTAATGTAAAAGAATTTAATTCTGCCAAAGATAATAAATCCGGTGAAATTTTTGGTTTAAGTGAAGAAAATTCAGAGATTTTATTGCGTGATTATTTTATTGTAAATGAATTGAGCGGAATACATACTCCTGTTGAAATCAGTTTTGCGGCAATTTCAGGCGAAAATAATAATTTTGATAAGTTTGTAGGCGTAATAAGAGATGTAAGTGTTCAAAAAGAAACAGAAAGATTAAGAGATGATTTTATAGCAACTCTTACTCATGATATGAGAACTCCTTTATTAGCAGCTATTCAAACTTTAAAATTCTTTTTAGAAGGAGCAATTGGCGAACTTGATGAAAAACAAAAAGTTTTATTATCTACAATGCTTCAAAGTAATGAGGATTTATTAGGGCTTGTTAATGCTCTTTTAGAGGTTTATCGTTTTGAAAGTGGAAAATTAACTTTATGTAAGACTGTTTTCCCAGTTAAAGACTTGGTAGAACAATGTTATACTGAATTAAAACCACTTGCAGTAAAGAAAAATCTAAATTTTGAAGTAACCTTTGATATGCCTGATAATTTGCATATTTTAGCAGATAGAGCAGAAATTAAAAGAGTTATTACAAATTTATGTGGTAATGCTCTAAATTATACAAATAAAGGTGGAGAAATAAAGGTTCTAGCAAAAGCTCAAAGCGGTGATTTTATTTTTTCTGTCACAGATAATGGAAATGGTATTCCTCAAGCTGATATTCCAAATTTATTTAAGCGATTTTCTCAAGGTACTACCAGAAAAAGATCTACTGGTACCGGATTAGGCCTTTATCTTTCAAGACAAATAATTGAAGCTCATAACGGTAAAATTTGGGTAGATAGCAAAGTAGATAAAGGTAGTGAATTTTCATTCCTATTAACAGATGTAGTAAAAGATCCAAGTATTAAAGAAAGACAGGTTTCTAATGGCTAAAAATATCAGAGTATTAATTGTCGAAGACCATGATATGGCTCGTATGGGGCTATCTGTTGTATTAGGTAACAATCCTAATATTGAAATAGCTGCAATGTGTGCTGACGGTCAAGATGGTGTGGACAAGGCTCTTGAATTAATACCTGATGTTGTAGTTATGGACATCGGTTTGCCTACTATTGATGGTATTGAAGCTACAAAAAGAATTAAAGCATCAAATAATAAAATAAAAGTTTTGATGTACACTTCAAGAGAAGATGAAGATGATATTTTTGACTCTTTTCAAGCTGGTGCTGATGGATATATTACAAAAGGCGCAACATCTGAACAAACTGTTTCAGCTGTTCTTGCTGTTTCAGAAGGTGCAGGTTGGCTTGATCCAGCTATAGCAAAAGTAGTTTTAACAAATATTCGTCGTACTAACACAAATACAGAAAGAAAAGGCGAAATTAATTATAAATTAGGCAAAAATTTATATGGTTTAACAGAACGTGAAATGGAAGTTTTGGCTTTAATTGTTGATGGACTTACAAATCCTCAAATTGCAGAAAAACTTGTGATAACAATTTCAACTACAAAAACTCACGTTCATAGTATTTTGCAAAAATTATATGTAAACACTCGTTCCAAAGCTATATCAATGGCAATGAAAGAGGGTTTAGTATAGTATGATTTATGCTCTTTTAGGGATTGCTGCTGCTTTTTGCGCTTATATTCAGTGGGGTGATGAAATTCCTATTCCTAATTTTGATAAGGATATAAATAAAAAAGAAGCTAAGTATATTCATAATGTAAATAAAAGAGCAGAAAAAGAGAAATTTGAGAAAACTAAACTTAATAGAAACCCTAGCGGGTATATGACTGTCGAAGAATATGAATTGTTATCTACCCCAAAAGATAGAATGACTGTTGAGGTTGATATTCCTAAATTTACAATTCCTGCTGATATGGTGTATGTACCTCAACCTGCTTATAAAATTGTTAGATATAATAATCCCCCAGGAAGTCCTGAAATTGAATTATCAAAGACTTTTTATCAAAAGCGCCAACAAAATGCTCAAGGAATTGTATCTCCAGATTTTACAAAACTTGTATATCCTGCAGTATATTATTACCCAAATAGTGGCTCCACAGCTTGTGATTTGTTTGTAATTAATTTAGAAGAAGCTAAATCTAATATGGATAAAATTTTAACTGCTAACACTATCCATAAGCTTTCTGATCCAATTTTGTCAACAGATAAGACAAATGATAATTATTACACATTTAGAACTCTTACACCAGTTGATTTTAATCCAGATGGTTCAAAGTTACTTGTGAAAGAAAAAATAGGTAATACAAGAGACGGAATATGGAAAACAACTCCTGTTGTGTATGATTTTTCAACAGGTGTTTCTTATGATTTGATTGAAGTGAGAGATGCAATAATTTATTACTGGAAAGAGAATAAAGGATTAAATTTAGATGATAAAAGATGGGATGTGTATCCTTTAGGATTTGCAACAGATGACCCTGACTGGGTAATTGTGAATGCCGTTGCATATACTGGTAATACTCCAGTTAATTTAGGAACTTGGA
>CAUDIU010000062.1 GCA_958449715.1 uncultured Clostridium sp.
TGGGATTAAGCTAACTTCTGGTTTTAATGAAAATATACAATTTTACACAGGGAGATTTTTTAATCTATTTATTTGGTTAGCGCTTATCGCATCTGCAATACATATTACACCTGTATTCAAATGGCAATTTTTTATAATAGCTTTACTCCCGATGTCAATATATGAAGGTATGTCATACTCGGCAGATTCATTTAGTAATGCCTTTTGCTTTTTATTCTTTGCATATATATTTAAATTAATTTATAAAAAAGATACGTTTTTAATAAAAAAGGATTTACCTATCCTCGCGTTACTAACAATTGTAGGAGCTCTTTGTAAAGGCATAATTTTTCCGCTTCTACTTGTACCATTTATACCAATAAAAAAACACAAATTAACAATATTTCTATTTCTACTATTCTTATCAATTTCAATAAGTCTAACTTGGTCTTCTCATAACTTTATAGCAATAAGAAACAATATTAATCCAGAATTAAACAAATATATAATATTACACTTTCCTCAAATATTCATACAAAAAATAATTAATACTTGTATTTTTCACATATACGATTGGACTAAACAATTAATTGGAGTATTAGGTCTATTAACTATAAAACTTGATAATATAATGTATTATTTGACCATAGCAATATTTATGTGTTCTTTTATTTTTATACCCGAAAAATACAATATTCCATTAAAACATAAAATTATAGGAATTTTAACTTTCTTAATATATTTATTTTTTGTAAATAGTTTGCTATACTATACTTGGACACCAATAGATTCAAAATATATTCAAGGAATACAAGGAAGATATTTTTTATCTGTTACACCTATGTTATTTATTCTTTTCGGACAAAATGTATACAAAGTAAGTGATGAAACTCAATTAATGTTTAAAAGAATAATTTCAAGGTATATGTTTTTATTATTAATCTATACAATATTTATATTATATAGAGTTTATTTTGTATTTTAACATCAAAGGAGAATAAAATTATGATGATTAATGATTTGCCAAGAATGCAAGTACTAATCACTACAAATGAACAACATATTGAAGGAGAATTACTCTTACCAGAAAATATGAGATTTAGTAACTCAATCCCTGATAATATGCTTTTTTACATATTAAATGGCGGCTTCCAATTTATTACATTAAAAAATTGTGAAGTAAAAGATAGAAAAAATTTAGCATTCAGACCGGATAAATCTCCACAATTACATGTAAATATCTCTTGTATTATGACAATGCAAATAATAGAGATTTTACCTGACGATTATGAATACGAAGATTATTATGATGAAGAAGATGAAGAAAACGAAGAAACTAATCAACAACACTCTTCAAATCGTCCAAAAAGCAGAGTAAACCGCAGAAGATAATAAAATATTCTTCACATTTCTGTTCTTTTTTTTATGTTTTTGGTAAAATGGAATTAAATCCATACTGAAAATAGAAAAGGAAGAAGAAATGATTAAAACAAAACTTAAAGACCATAATTGTGGAGAGCTTAATCTAAACAATTTGAATGAAGAAGTTACCCTATCAGGATGGGCTTCAACTATTCGCGATTTAGGCGGTATTTTATTTGTAGAATTAAGAGATAGAACTGGATTTTTCCAATTAGTTGCAAACCCTCAAATTAATCCTGAAGTACACAAAGTTTTTGAAAAATTAAGATCAGAATACGTAATAACAGTAAAAGGTAAAGTTACACGCAGACCGGAAGAAACATATAATGAAAAATATGCTACAGGCCAAGTTGAAATGTACCCAGACTCTGTAGAAATTCTTTCAGAAGCAAAAACATTACCTTTTGTTTTAGATGATGAAAATGTATCTGAAGATGTTCGTTTAAAATACAGATATTTAGATATCAGACGTGAAAGTATGCTTCATAACTTGACATTACGTCACAAAATTTGTCAAGCAGCAAGAAGCTATTTAAATAATCAAGATTTCTTAGAAGTAGAAACTCCTATTTTAATTAAAACAACTCCTGAAGGTGCTAGAGATTATTTAGTTCCATCAAGAGTTCAAGAAGGAAAATTCTACGCATTACCACAATCTCCTCAAATTTTTAAACAATTATTAATGGTAGGTGGTATTGAAAGATATTATCAAATTGCAAAATGTTTCCGTGATGAAGACTTACGTGCAGACAGACAGCCAGAATTCACACAAATCGACTTAGAAATGTCATTTGTTGAACAACAAGACGTTATCAAATGCGTTGAAGGATTAATTGTTGAAACATTCAAAGCTGCAGGAGTAGAAGTTAAACCTCCATTTATTCAAATGCCTTGGCAAGAAGCTATGGATAGATATGGTTCAGACAAACCTGATACACGTTTTGGATTAGAACTATTTGATATCGGAGATATTATTCTTGAATCAAATTTTGAAATTGTTAAAAATACTCTTCAAAATGGTGGTATTGTTCGTGGTATAAGAATTCCAGGTGGAGCAAAATTCTCTAGAAAAGATATTGATGATATTACAAAATTAGCTGTATCATTTGGAGCAAAAGCTCTTGCTAATATTATTTACAACGAAGATGGAACAGCTAAATCTCCAGTATTGAAATTTGTAACAGAAGAACAAGCAAAACAAATTCAAGAAAGAGCTCAAGCTCAAGCTGGTGATATCATATTCTTCGTAGCAGACAAACCAAAACTTGTATATGACATTATGGGAAGATTAAGACTTTACTTTGGTAAAAGACTAGACTTAATCGATGAAAGCAAACACAATCTATTATGGGTTGTAGACTTCCCGATGTTTGAATGGTCTGACGAAGAAGGTAGATTCATGGCTATGCACCACCCATTCACATCTCCTTGTATCGAAGATTTAGACAAACTAAAAGCAGGAGACTTAGGTAATGTAAAATCAATTGCTTATGATATTGTATACAACGGAACAGAATTAGGTGGCGGTTCTGTAAGAATCCACTCATCAGAAGTTCAAAGTGCAATATTTAAAGCATTAGGTTTAACTGAAGATGAAGCAAAAGAAAAATTCGGATTTATGGTAAATGCTTTACAATATGGTACACCACCACATGCTGGATTAGCAATCGGACTTGACAGATTAGTTGCATTATTATGCAGAACTGATAGTATTCGTGACGTAATTGCGTTCCCTAAAAATTCAGGAGCAAAAGACCTTATGAGTGATGCTCCAGGCGAAGCTTCCTTACAACAACTAAGAGAATTGCATTTAAAAAGTACTGCTCATAAAGCATAAATATTAAAAAAAAGAGCCTTATAAAAGGCTCTTTTTTTTTAATATGTCATTTCCCAATTATCATTAAGAATTTTTCCAAAGCAGCCATGGGCTTCAGAAGCATTATCAATACAAGATCTATTAAAATTAGCTTCACGAACATCTGTTGATAAAGGGGCAATATTAGTAGACCAAGAATGAGACTCTGAATCATCAATATCTTTTACAGCTAAATCATCAATTATACCATTTGGATATAGAAAAATAACAAAGAAATCTCTACCAAAAACATTTGGACCTTTCTGTCCATTTACATCAACAGTTATTTCAATAACATTATTAGAACTTTGAGCAAAACCTAAAGACGCACCACTAGAAATAACCATACAATTTTTTGTACACAAAGGATTAATAGTAATACCAGATATCTTTTTATAAGAAGGTGCAAAACACGGTGTAGGAGAATCATCACAATCTTGAACGACTTTAAAATAATTTTTTATAAAATTTTCGAAAGCTGTAGTGTTATTATTAGTAACAATTAATCCAGCTTCTTTTAAATCAACTGCATTTCTATCAGTTATATATTGCAAAGCTGCCTGAGACAATTCATTATATACTTTATGTAACTGAGTCACATAACTCTTACGTTGATAATTTTGCATTAGAGTAGGCACTGTCATTGCAGAAACAACACCAATAATACCTAAAGTTACTAAAACTTCAGCAAGGGTAAAACCTTTATTGGAGCTTAAATTACGCCCCCCCCCCGCGTTTCAAATTTCAAATAATTTTTCATTATTGCTCCTTTCAAATTATTATGACTAATTTATTATAACTTTTTTTAGGAAATATTTCAATATTATCTTTTGTAATATAATGATATTATGCAAATATTCTATGAATTAAATCATAAACATAATCTTGCAACAGCTCTTGGATATTTTGATGGAGTACATATTGGACACAGAGCAGTAATAGAAACTGCAGTTAATTTCGCAAAAAAAAATAATACAAAATCTGCAGTAATAACTTTTTCAGACCACCCATACTGCTATTTCAAAGGAGTTTGCCCCAAATATATTCTTACAAGAAAAGAAAGAGAAAAAAGAATTGCATCTTTAGGAGTTGATTACCTATATGAGCTAAATTTTGAAGATTTTGCACACCTAACAGCACAAGAATACTTAAATAATATACTAATAAACTACTTTCACCCAATATCAATATCTACAGGGTGGAATCACAATTTTGGAAAAAATAAATCGGGAAATGTTGACTTTTTAGAAGAACAAGCTAAAACATATAATTATAAATATTTTAAAATTTCTCCTCAAAAAATAAACAAAGAAATAATTAGTAGTACTGAAATACGAAAATTATTAAATAAAGGAGAAATTGAAAAAGCAAATCTTATGCTAGGTCAAAACTTTTCAATTGAAGGAGAAGTTGTAAAAGGAAATCAAATAGGAAGAACAATAGGTTTTCGCACTGCAAATCTAGTATATCCGCCAGAACTTATAGAACTTCCATATGGAGTATATTCTGTAGACACTAAGTATGGCAAAGGAATAGCAAATTTTGGGATTAGACCAACCATAAATGGATCTAATGCAGTCTTGGAAGTGCACATCTTAAACTTTGAAAAAGATATCTATGGGAAAATAATAAACGTTGCTTTTAATAAAATGATACGCACCGAGAAAAAATTTCCTTCTCTCGATGCGCTAAAAACACAAATTAATTTAGATATAAAATCTATTTAATTAAAGCTTGAACCTCTTTAAACTTAGGGTTTTTAGCCCCTTTTAACCATTCAAATAATGCAATTTCAACACAAGAAATTTTAACACCATTTGCCACCATAGCGTCAATACCTTGTTTAAATTCATATTTAGCTCTGCTTGCGCATGCATCTTTTATAACATATACGTCAAAACCTGCTTCTACAAGAGCAGAAGCTGTTTGATGGACACAAATATGAGTTTCAATACCAAAAATTACAATTTGTTTTTTACCATACGATTTAATCTTTTCAAGCATTCCATCTTCCA
Organism: uncultured Clostridium sp.; assembly: GCA_958449715.1. GTDB lineage: Bacteria > Cyanobacteriota > Vampirovibrionia > Gastranaerophilales > Gastranaerophilaceae > Stercorousia. The sequence continues at coordinate 5,272 of CAUDIU010000062.1, forward strand.
ATAATGCATTAAAATATGTTTTTTCAACAACTTCGCTGTTTTCTGGCAACGCTTCTGATAATTGCGGAACTGTATGACCTAAACCTTTTGGATATTGCTCAGTTAATAACACAGGAATATCTAAAGATTTTGCAGCACTAGCAATCTTTACAGCATTTTCAACAATAATATCTTTATTCAAAGCGGCAACTAATCTTTCTTGAATATCAATAATTAATACCAAACTATTTTCTGCGGATAATGTATTCATTTTATCTCCTTTACTATTTATTAAGCTGATGTATATTTAAAATCTTTTATAAAATCTTCTACAATTGCGATAAGTTCTTTTTGACTTATTTTGGTTAATGATAATTGAATTTCTTTATTTTCTGGGCTATCAAGGCCTTCATGATTAATATATATAACAATTTTAGCAAAACCAGGATAAACTATACGTAAAACACTGTCTTGTTTTTTATTTTTCAAATGAAAAACACATTGTTCATTATCAGTAAATTGTTCAATTTGAGTATCAAAAAGTTTTTCTTCCCATGCTTTTTGTAATCTAAAAAATACAGGAGCTATAACTTTTTCCATTTTTTTGTTAAAAATTTGTCTAAATATCTTATAATTTTTAGGTTCATCTGATTCTGTAACAAGCCAATCATCAAGAGTATCCTCTTCTTTTTCTTCAGCAAAAACATATTGAGCATTAGTTGCTACAGCATCTGATAAAGCTTGCAAGGCGTCGTGCTCCATTTCATCATAAGATTTATGAGAAATACTTGAAATTCCAGCACATATCTCAAAATTATCCCCATAATTTTCTTTTATTTTATTCAAAACAACAATAGCACCATTAAAAGATGTTTTAGGTAAAAGGATATAAAATTTTGCACCTCTTCCAAGAGTAGCAGTATCATCGACTCTTATTGATGACAAAATAGCATGTGCCATCTTCTCAATAGAAAATTTAACTTTACTATTTTCTGATGGTGCAATTGCTAGGAAAATTCCGTCATCTAATAAATTATCATCAATATAATTTTCAATAACTTGCTTAGAATAGTTATAATTATACAAACCAGTTAATTCATCTATTACATTTAACTGCTCTAATAATTTTTGATTTCTCATTGCTTGCAACTTGATAGAATTATGTTTTATATTGTTAACAGTCCTAATTACAAGTTCAAAATCCTCTGCAGCTGAAAAAGTAAAATCATTAATACCTGCATCATAAGATGCTAGAATCATCTCTTTATCATAATTATTAACCAATAAAATGATACATACATTTTCAAACTCCCGAATTTTCTTTATTAAATCAAGAGTTGCTTGTTGAGAATTATTTTCATGAATTAACACAATATCAGCATTAGCATATTTTAAATTTGAAATTGCATCTTTATACTCAGATACAACAATAGAATCATTTGTACGCAAAAATATTAACTTTGACTCTATTACTTTAGATAAATCATCATCATCAGAAATTAAAAGTATGCTATTCTTATCATTCATTTAACTAAACCTGTAAATGTTTTTTAATACAAAGGAAACTACCACCAGCTCCAAACAAGATTGCCATCGTAAACATTACCGCTATTACAAAATTCTGAGCATGTAAAGGCGTTGGCACCATAAAGAATTGATGCATATGATTAAGGCCATTCTGCACAAAATTCAATGGTAATAAGGCTATAACAGCGCCAGAAAAGCCATAAAAAGCACCTTGCATAATTAACGGGAATCTTATATACCAGTTAGATACACCCATTAATCTCATAATTTCAATTTCTTCTTTTCTTGATTGAATTACTAACTGAATTGTATTATTTATAATAGTTATAGTTAAAATACCCATTATGATTACTACAAATACAGTAATCATATTAACGATTTTATTTAACGCTTCTATTTTTTTAGCCAAATCTTGAGCATAACTCATATCCTCTACAGATTTTAGCTGTTTAACATTTTTGAATACTTCTTCAATATTTTCAGGCTTATCAACCTTTACATGTAACGTATCCGGTAATGGATTTTCAATATCTGGTAAATCCATTTCTCGTTTTAAATTAGCCCAAGAAGAAGCTTTTGGAATTATTGTTACATTTTCAACATGTTGAAATTCTTTTATTCTATTTTTAACAACATTCGCATCAGAATTTTCTTTTAAATAAACAGAAATTTCCAATACATTACCTAATTCATGTGCAAAAGATGAAATGGATAAAGCAGATCTAAAAAATGATCCAAATATCGTTAAAATGGCAGCCATTGTTGTAATTATTACCAAATTAACAATACCAGTTCTATGAACATCATGAATTGTTTGCTTTGTTAAACGATATAATATTCTTAATTCACATAACCAATCTTTTGGAATATGTTTTTTTACTTGTTTTTTTATTTTAGTCTTTGAACTATTCATAAGTACCTGCTTGTATATCCCTTACAATTTCACCTTTATCAAGAGTAATAACTCTTTTTCTAAAATAATCTACCATTGCATTGTCATGAGTAGATACAATAACTGTAATTCCACGTTGATTTATTTGATCCAAAATCTGCATGATTTCCATTGAATTTTTAGGATCTAAATTTCCAGTAGGCTCATCTGCAATTAATAAAGGAGGCCCATTTACAATTGCACGAGCAATACCAACTCTTTGTTGTTCTCCACCTGATAGTTCAGAAGGAGTCGCATTCATTTTATCATACAAACCAACTATTTTTAATGCCCCAGATACTCGTGCATTAATCTCTTTAGAGCTAATTCCTAAAGTTCTGATAACATAAGCTACATTATCATATACACTCATATTTTGAAGCAATTTATAATCTTGAAAAACAATTCCCATACATCTTCTTAAATTTGGAACCTTGTCATTTGAAAGGTTTGCAATATTTATGCCACCTATTGTCACAGTACCACTTGAAGGTCGTTCTTCATTATATAAAAGTTTCATTAAAGTGGATTTACCTGCACCAGAAGCTCCGACAATAAATACAAATTCACCCGAAAGAATATCTAAGTTAATATTTTTCAAAGCATAATGATCATTTTTATATTTTTTTGTAACTGATCTAAATTGAATCATAATTTTTCCTTATCTTTCTAATCCTGAATATTTCAATACTCTGGACTTGATTAAATTTTTGAAGACTGGATAAGACGATACTTATCAATATATTTTTTAATAGTACCAGTTAACTTATCAGAACTTAAGCCATAATAATCGAGCAAGAAATCCCACTTACCACTCTGACCAAAATTATCATTTACCCCTATTCTATGAACTGGCAAAGGATAATATTCTGCAAGCAATTCACAAACTGCACTACCTAAACCACCCGTTATAGAGTGATTTTCAACTGTCATTACAAATCTTGTTTTCTTAACATTTTCAATAATAGTAGCGCCGTCAAGAGGTTTTACAACTGGTACATGGATAATTTGAGCTGAATAACCTGATTTTTTCAAATTCTCACATGCTTCAATTACTTCTGCTAAAGTTTCACCATTTGTAATAATAGTTACATCTGTACCATCTTCTATAACTCTGGCTTTGCAAAAATCAAATTCATAATTTTCGTCAAAGATATCACAAACATTAGTTCTAGGAATCCTAATATACATAGGTCCATAATTTTCAGCAGCAAACTTGATAACCTGTTCACATTCTCTACAATCTGCAGGTACTATAACTGACATGTTAGGTATTCCACGCATTAAAGAAATATCTTCTAAAGCCTGATGACTTGCGCCATCTTCTCCAACTGTAACACCGCCATGAGTTCCTACAATTTTAACATTAAATTCCGGATAACATACAGAATTTCTAATTTGGTCATATGTTCTACCTGTTACAAACATTGCAAAACTCGCAGCAAAAGGGACCTTACCAACAGAGGCTAAACCAACTGCCGTTGTAATCATATCTTGTTCTGCAATTCCACAATTAAAAAATCTTTCAGGAAATTCTTTCGCAAAAATTTGTGTTTGGGTAGAGCATGACAAATCAGCATCTAATACTACAATATTTGGGTTAGATTTACCTAACTCTGCTAAAGTTTTACCAAATACAGACCTAATAGATTTTCTATTATTCTTATCAATTATCATATAATATACATCCCACTCATCTGTGTTACATCAATATTATAGCATAAATATAAAATTAAGGGAAATGTAAATTTTAAGCTGTTTTTGTTAAGAATTATTAAAAAATTTTCTAATTTTAGCAATTTTATATCTTGAGGGATATTTAAACAGTAGAATAAAAATATGGAAGATATTTTATCGAAAGGAAGAAATTAAATGATTCAAGCTCCAAATTTAGTAAATCCTTACATGCAACCCCAAATGCAGTACATGACACAACCATTACCTGCACCTAATTACAATGCAGTAAAGATTGACGTACACAATCCTTCAGTGAGCGCACCGGGAGTTGGCCAAGTTGCAATGAATGTTCCTCAATATGCAGCACCTACAATGCCATATTATACATACCCACAAGCTCAATTATATGATTATCCGCAGACACAGGCTCAACCTTATTACATGCCTCCACAACAACAAATTGTCTGCCCACCTTGTCCAGTAGCACAACA
>CAUDIU010000063.1 GCA_958449715.1 uncultured Clostridium sp.
TTTAGCACTTTTTCTTTGGAATTGTTTGAAATGGTTGGAAATCAGCAATTTTTCCATGCTTTTTCATATATAATTTTAAGTATAACAATATGTTTGTTGATGACAGCAATAGGAGCGTATTTTGCAAAACTTATTTAACTTTGATAAATTAAATTTCATAACAGCCGGAATGCCTTTAAGAACAGGGAAAGGCAGTTATGTGTCAGCTTTTGATGTTTTGAAAGAAATGAATTTGGACGGTATGGAACTTGAATTTGTCCATGGCGTTAGAATGAACGATGAGCATAGAAAATTTGTCAAAGAGCAATCTAAGGATTTTGTTGTAACAGCTCATGGACCTTTTTACATTAATCTTAATTCTAAGGAAGAAGAAAAGATTGACGCAAGTGTACAAAGAATAATAGATACAGCATCTGTAGCATCTCAAGCAGGAGCTTTTAGTATAACTTATCACGCAGCTTTCTACATGGGTGCTGACAAAGAAACAGTCTATAATCGTGTAAAAACTCAAACTAAACGAATTGTTGATGTTTTGGAACGAGAAAAAATAAAAGTTTGGGTTCGCCCTGAAACAACCGGTAAAGCAACTCAATGGGGTGATGAAGACGAGATTATAAGATTATCAAAAGAATTTGAACAAGTTCTTCCTTGTATTGATTTTTCACATCTTCACGCAAGATCAGCCGGTGAATATAATACTTACGATGAATTTTCAAGAGTTTTGGAAAAAATGGGAAATGAATTAGGACAATATGCTCTTGATAACTTCCACGGACACCTTGCTGGTATTGAATATACAGCTAAAGGTGAAAGACAGCATTTGAATTTAGAAGAATCTGATATGAATTATAAAGACTTGATAAAAGTAATGAAAGAATTCAATGTAAAAGGAGCTCTTGTGTGTGAAAGTCCTAATATTGAAGATGATTGTAAACTTTTAAAAGATTACTATAATTCTCTTTAATCTAATGTAAATAAACGATATTATTAAAGATTTTCTTGTTATTTGACGTAATACTTGAAGAATAAATATTTCTGTGTCAATTAACAATATAAGGTCTTGAAAAAATGTTTAATAATGTGAATAATCCTTTTGGAAATCGAGCAATATCTTCTTCTACATCATCTGACAGTAATGGCAGACGTCAAAAAGAAGATCCAAAAGAAGAATTAAAAAAATATATTGACGAAGATGAGCCAGATGAAGTTTTAATCGGCGGACAGCCTATTTTGACTGAAGAAGAAGTGCTTGCAATGACAAGACAGTATATTGCAAAATTAAAATCAGAACATGAAGATAATGAAAAAGTTCAAAAAAAACTCGATAAATACTTAGAAAATTTTGATGTGAAAAAATTCATGAAAAAGAACCCAAATATGACTAGTCCTGATTTTTACATGGTAATGTTTAATGAAACTGAAGGTTTAGTAAAATAGTTTTTTGTAACATGTCTTAAATTTTTTAAAGATTTAAAAAAAAGTGTCCGATATACCATTATGTAAAAGAGTAGTTTTACAGAAAGGATAGGTATTATGGAAATTTCAGGAGTATCATCAAAGGCTTACACATCAGCTGCAGCATCGTTAGAAGAAGAAGACGAATTAAAAGAAACGCAAGAAGAAAATGCAACTGATGAAGCCAAAGAATATGGTGTATCAACAAAAGAGGCAGAAGAAAAAGATACGACACAATTCTCATCATCTGAATATGATGAAGATGATGTGGAAGAAAAAGCTACAAATTATTTGAAAAATATTATGTTTACAACTAATTTGACAGATAAATCAGCTGCTGCATTACAAAATTATTTAAATACATTTGATGTAGCACAATTTATTAAAACCTACGGACCGTTTACATCAACCTCAGAAATATCTGCAGCAATGTATGCGGCAACGTCAGGCATGATTAAACAACAACAGGACGAATAGTATAAAAAAAAAGGCGATGAATTTTATTATTCACCGCCTTTTTTAATTTTTGTATTTATAGAATTATTGTTTTTTAGCTGATTTGTCTGCTAATTCTGAATCTAATCTCAAGAATACAGGTTTTATATCTTCTTTAGAGATTAGTTTTCCGCATTTAATATTATCAGCTGTTAAATCGTCTAATTTTGTTTTTAAATCGAATGATAATTGTTTAGCCATGTCAGAAGCAATATTTGGGCAATATGGATAAATTAATGATGCAATAATGCACATAACATCAAGTACGTTTACAAGAACTTGTCCGCATTCTACCATTTTTTCTTCTTTTGCTAGTGTCCAAGGTGCTGTATCTTGAACATATTTGTTTGTAGCATCTACTAATGATGTGATTTCAAGTCCTGCTTCTGCTATTTCAAAATTCTCAAAATGATTTTTAACGATTTGTATTGTACCTAGAGCTTTTTTAGCTAAAGGATTTTCTCCTTTGAATTCAGGTTTAACTTCACCGTCAAAATATTTAACTAACATTGATAGGGTTCTGTTTAAAAGATTTCCCATACTGTTTGCAAGATGTGCATTAACTTTTTCTTTAAAGTCATCATCAGAATAATTTCCGTCACGTCCGCAAGGTGCAGATGTTGCCATGTAGTATCTGAAAGCGTCAGGATGTTCTAAATTGAAACTTTCAAGAACTGATGTTGGAGAAATTACGTTACCTAATGATTTAGACATTTTAGATTCGTCAATAGTAATCCAGCCGTGAGCGAGGATGTGTTTTGGTAATGGTAAATCTAATGCCATTAAAAATGCAGGCCAGTAAATGCTGTGGAATTTCAAGATATCTTTTCCGATTACTTGTACATTAGCAGGCCAGTATTTTTTGAAGTTTTCTGATGGATTTTCAGTGTCATATCCTAATGCTGTAATATAGTTAGAAAGAGCGTCAATCCATACATAAATTGATTGTTCATCATCACCTAATACATCAATACCCCACTCAACATTTGATTTTGCACGAGATACTGAAATATCTTGGATATCTTCTAATTGGTTAATTACTTCATTAGCCCTGAATTCAGGAACGATAAAATCAGGGTGATCTTTAATATGTTTGATTATAGCATCTTTGTATTTTGTTAATTTAAAGAAATAGTTTTCTTCTTTAACAACTTCAGGTTTTTTAAGGTGATCAGGACAAAGTCCGTCTTCTGTCAAATCTTTTGGATTTAAGAAACATTCACAACCTTGACAGTATAAACCTTCGTATGAATGTTTGTAAATATCACCTTGTTTTAATAATTTATCAAAGATGTGTTGAACGATTTTTTCGTGATCTTCATCAGTTGTTCTGATAAATTTTGTATAATCAACATCTAGAGCTTTCCAAGCATCTTTAAATTTTTGAGCATTTTCATCACACAATTCTTTTGGTGTAATTCCTTTTGCAGCAGCTGTTTTTTGAATTTTAATACCGTGTTCGTCAGTTCCTGTAAGGAAATATACATCATCACAACGTTGAGTGTAATGTCTTGCGATTATATCAGTTAGAATTTTTTCATAAGCGTGTCCAATATGTGGAGCACCATTTACGTAATCTATTGCAGTTGTTAAATAAAACTTTTCCATTTTTTACCTCACTTATAGGTTTAATTTTAGCATAAACATTATTTGTGTTTAAAAATCATATATCTAAAACCGTTATCAATTACTGTGACCGGTTTGTAATTTTCTTGAACAAACCCGCAAAAATCCAGTGCATAATCATTACAAATATACTGAAAATAGTAATCTTTCATATTTAAGTTATTAAAAATAATGTATTCAGGCATATTTTCTTTGTAATGATTGATGATTTTGTCTTCGCCAAGACTTTCAGTATAAAGTGGCAAAAGAGAATTATAGAAATTATCGGAATTCCTTTGAGTAAGAAAGTTTACGGTCATTCCTTCAGGGAAAATAACAATTTTATCTGTCGGTTTTGTTATTTTATTAATAAAATCGTTAAGTTCATTTGTACTTTGAGCCAAATCTTTTACTGTGTAAATTGTACCTTTAGGAGTTGTAACTTTATTATTTGCTAAAGATAACATATAAAAGTTTGTAAAAAGATACAAAATAGTTGCAATGATTAAATAAATACCTGCTGTTTTTTCAAGTTTTTCAGGTAGCATTTTGAATATCAAAGCAAAAATTGCAATTAACAAAATAGGGAAATAATAATTTCCATAGCTGTATAAAAGCAATACCCAAAAAACTTTAGCACTTACTACTAATGCAGAAATTACTAAAATTAATAACTTTGTATCATATTTTTTATACATTGCAATTGCACAAATTAAAAGACATAGTGGAAGAAATCCGAATGCTGTTTTTACATTTTCTGAGAAAAACCATAAATATCCGATATATCCTAAAATTGATATACTGATTGGTAAAATTTTATTGTTTTTATTAAAAGCAAAAGCTCCATATAATATTGCACCGAATGGGATTGCACATTTTAAAAAACTTATTAAATCAGCTAACAATGCTTTTGGGTGAAAATAAATTCCGCTGTTTTGGTAAAAGTATGTCAAAGTTTTACTTTTAGCCATTGCACTTGTAATTTTAAGAGAATTTATCAAATCATTTATTGATAATCCTTGAATAAACAAAATTCCAAAACTTAATAAAGGAATTGAAATAAATGATAAAAATGCTTTCCAATTCTTGTTTTTGATAATGAAAAACAGAATTACAAACCCGTATAATAAAAAATCATATTTGTTTGCAATACAAACTCCTGCAAGTAATGAACTTATTACAAGATTTAGAGATTTTTTGTCATCATTAAATTTTAATAGAAAATATAATGAGTATAAAAAACTAACGAGTCCGTATAAAACAGACCAGGAATAAGGGAAATGATAGTTAAAAATACTTGTTGTCGTAATTCCAATTGATATTGTGAGTAAGCCTATACAAAAACTGAAGAATTCTCCAAAAAATTTTTTAGCGATAAAATAAATTCCGCTTATTGTCAAAATTGAACATACACAACCGCTTAAATACAATGTAGCTAATTTAGCACCAAATATCTTGTATAATAAAGCATTAATCTGATATGACAAAGGTCCGTATATGTTGAATAAGTCTTTGTATAATATTTTCCCTTGTAAAATTTGTTCAGGATAATATACTTCACGTCCGAAATCTATTAATATTCCTGAATAATGTCCACAAAAAATTAACAATCCCAAAATCGTTAGTATCCATAAAAAAATAAGATACTTATTATTATTTATAATCTCTTTCATATTACAAAATTTAACAAATAAACGTATAAAAAGCAATTTATGAGAAAAAAAATATTTTATATACATGTGTAGAAAAAAAGGGAAAAGTTATGACCTATAATTGGGCAACAAATTTGGATATGTTAGCACAAAACGGTGTATTAGATTATGATGCACCATCATATATAACAGGACAAAAACCTAGATATGTAGGTTCTCCATCTGTTATTCCGTCACCATATGCAGGCCCTGCATCAAATCCTAAGATTCCATATCTTAGAGAGCCTGATGTTGACGAATTTCTGCACGAAAAGCCTGATAAAAAAGATATTGTTGCTAATCCGTCTTGGAAAAAATGGGTATTTGGATTAGTTGCTGCAGGTGCATTGATTTTTGGCGGAATTAAATTTAAATCAAAAATATTGCCTGCAATAAAAAAATTACCTCAAACATTAAAGTTGGATAAAGTTGCTGATTTCTTTAAAAATGGTTGGAATAAATTTACCGGATTGTTTAAAAGTAAAAAACCTTAATTTAACAACTTAATTAATTCATCAGGTAAAAATTCGAAAGCTTCTACTGTTGAATAATCTGTCGGCAAGATGAATACAATACTTTTTGATGTCGCTTTTTTATCCATTTGCATTAATTCAATCATTTTATCAAGTTTAAATGTTGGTATTTCTTTAAAGTTGTATTTTTTTATTACATCTTCTGCAAGATATTTGTAATTTTTGTCAATAAGATTTCTTCTTACAGCGAGATTAAAAGCAAATTTCATTCCTTCAACGATTGCTTCACCATGTGTGAATTTTTTATATTTAGTAATTTTTTCAATCGCATGACCATATGTGTGGCCGAAGTTTAAAATTCTTCTAAGTCCGTTTTCTTTTTCATCTTTTTCGACAACGGAAATTTTAAGTTTTACACATATTTCAATAAGTTTTGATAACGTTTTTTCATCACGATTTAGAATTTCTTGTGATTTTTCAGATAAGAAATTTGTAAGATTTAATTCTTCCTCGCATTTACAACTTTTTTCAATAAAAGAATATTTTACAACTTCACCCAATCCTGTTTTGAATTGCCTATCATCAAGTGTTTTCAAAAATTTCGGGTTAATCAAAACTATTTTAGGTTGATAAAAAGCTCCAACAAGATTTTTGCCAAAATTTGTGTCAATTGCAACTTTTCCGCCTACAGAACTATCTACGCATGCAAGCAGAGTTGTTGGAACTTGAATAAAATCAATTCCTCTCATATAAGTTGATGCGACAAATCCAGCTAAATCACCGACTACTCCTCCGCCTATTGCGATAATTGCATCTTTGCGGGTTAATTTCTTTTTGAGAGCACTGTTAATTATTTTTTGATAGTTTTTAAAATTCTTTTCTTTTTCCCCGTCTTTTAGAATATATTTATTTTCTTTAGGGATATTGAGTTTTTTTCCGTAAATTTTTTCAACTTTTTCGGAAATTACTGCAAGATATTTTTTATCTTTTGTGTAAGATAAAATTTTGTCTGCCAAATCCGTAATATCTTCATTTTTAATTATAATCGGATAACTATTTTCTTCTTGTTTAATTTTTACCGATAAATCAACCATTTAATGCTCCGAGAATTTCTTTTACAATATCATATGGAGTTTTTCCGTTTGTGTCAATTATGATATTTGCTTTTTCGTAATTTTTTTTACGCATTTCAATAATACTTGTAATTTTTTCAATAGAAAAATTCTTTTTTAAAAGAGGTCTATGAGTTTCATTTTTAATTCTTGTATAAATTTCTTCAGGCGTTGCTTTTAAATAAATTACATTTGCATTATCAAGCATTAATTTTCTGTTATCTTCGTTTTCAAAAGCTCCGCCGCCTGCTGAAATTATCATATTTTTTTCTCTGCAGAATTTTCTTATTTTTTCGCTTTCAAGCATTCTGAAAAAAGGTTCACCATGTTTTAAAAAGATTTCTGAAATCTTTTTTTGAGTGCTTTTTTCAATTTCTGCATCAATATCAACATATTTAAAATCAGGGAGAGTTTTACTTAATTCTGCTCCCACAGTGGTCTTTCCGCTACCCATCATGCCGATTAATACAATATTGCTTTTCATACCTGTATTTTACTATAAAAAAAAGACTTACAAAATAATGTAAGTCTTTCTTTTTAGTTAGTAATTTTATTTTTTATTGAACAGCTATTTCTTGTCCGCCTGTCATTTTACTTAAGACTTCAATTGCTTTTTTTAGTTGAAGATCGTTTTTATTTTTAACATCTTCTTCTGTTAGTTTTACTTCAATGTCAGGAGTGATACCTTTTTTGTTAATATCAGTACCATTTGGTGTTAAATATTTTTGGATTGTAATATTTATGCCTGATTCATAAGGTAATTTGTTAATTTCTTGAACCAAACCTTTACCAAATGATTGTTCTCCGATGATTACTGCTCTGTGGTTATCTTTCATAGCTCCTGAGAAAATTTCTGAAGCTGATGCTGAACCTTTGTTAATTAAGACAACTACAGGTTTTTTAGTGTATACACCTGCAGATGCTCTTTGAGTTTCTTTGTAACCATCTCTATCAACAGTGCTTACAATTGTTCCGCCATCTAAGAACATATCTGAAATATAAATAGCGTTTGTCAAAAGTCCACCAGGATTTGATCTTAAGTCAATAATAAAACCTTTTTTATTTCTATTATTATTTAATATTGTTCCAAATTCTGTTGCAGCATTTCTGCTTATGAATGAGCTTAATCTGATGTAGCAAAAATCATTTGGAAGTTTTACATCTGTTGGTAGCTTTTGTGAAATTGATTTAATTTCAATTTCTTCACGTGTAATTACATATTTTTTAGGTGGATTATCTTTACGTTTTACAAGTAAAGTAACTTGTGTACCTTCTTTACCTCTGATTTTATCAGCGGCTTTGTCAACAGTAATTCCTTTTGTACTTACACCGTCAATTTCTAAGATTTCATCATCTGCCTGTAATCCTGCTTTTTCTGCAGGAGTATCTTCAATCGGTGCTATTACCATTAATTTTCCGTCTTTTACGGCAATTTGAATACCGATACCTTTTAATGAACCTTTAATTGAACTTGTTTCTTCTGCAAATTCTTTAGGGTCTAAAAATTTTGTATAAGGGTCATTTAAACTTGCAACCATTGTGTTAATTGCAACATAGGCATCTTCATTTGTTCTGATTTGATTATCATATTTGTGACGCCATTTTGCCCAATCCTGTTGGTTGTTAGATTGATCTACAAATTTACTGTTAATTAATCTCCAAACATTATCATATAAATCTGTAGGGCTGTAAGCAAAAACATTATCTCTGATTACCCAGCCTGATAGGAACAAAAATGCTCCGAAAAATATAATACTTTTTTTCATAATGTTTCTCATTCTTTAACTATTTCCCTCCAAATACTCTTAACCTTTTTGTGCACAACTTAATTATTAAGATGTTTTTTTAATAAAAAAGTTTCCTGTGTACTTTTAAGAATTAAAAGTTTTTGTTTTTATATTATCATAATTTTTTTAAAAAAGGAAATTTTCATCACACTTTGCAACTATTTTTTATCTTCGCTCAATATTAGATAAGTCAGCATTTCTAATCTTGATAGTAATTCAGTATAGCAATCAATAGTGATGTCTAAGTTGTTTTTTGCTGTTTCTTTACTAATTTCAATAGTTTTTAAGATTTCTTTTTTCATATTTTGATTAATCATAAAATAATCCTCATAATTTTTTCTATTTGGATTATATAATATTGAAAAAAATAAATCAACAAAAAACGGAAATAAAATTAAAAAACAAAAATTCTGCTTAAATAAAATGTCAATATGGCTGATTTTAAGATTTATCAACATGATTGATAATAACAATATGGATAATGAATATCTGAAAAAGTTTGCACAACATTTAAAAAAAATCAGAAAAGAGAAGAATATTAAACAAGATGATTTTTTAGATGTAAATGGTATTTCACGCTCAACTATTGCTATGGTTGAAACGGCAAAAACTGATATTACTTTATCTAAATTAAAAATTATAGCTGATGTTTTAGGGGTAAATTTAAAAGAATTAGTTGATTTTGACTAATTGAATTCTATTACTGCAATCTCAGGCAGACAGTTAAATCTCATAGGTAAAATGCTTGTCCCAAGACCATATGTTGTGTATATTTTTTTACCTTTATACTCATAATATCCGTTAGCAAATTTTTTCCCAAATTTAGAAGGAACTACAATTGCTTGAGGAAATCTTATTTGTCCGCCATGTAAATGTCCTGCAAGGGTTAAGTTTACGCTATGTGGCACATCAGGGATTATATCAGGTGTGTGTGAGAGCAAAATTACAGGTTCTTTAGTGTTTTTCAATGCTTTTTTTATATCGGGATTGCCTGTTTGCATATCATCTACTCCTGCAATACAGAATTTTTCAAAACAAACATTGGTATTAAAAAGGACTTTTATATTATTTTTTTCAAGTTCTTTTACAATTTCTTCTTTTCCTTGCCAACCGTCATGATTTCCTACAACAGCATATGTTCCATGTTTTGATGTTATATTGGAAAAACTCTTAGCTATTTTATCAA
>CAUDIU010000064.1 GCA_958449715.1 uncultured Clostridium sp.
GTGATAGTATCTTTTTCATATTCCCTCCTATATTTAGAATTTTATAATAGCATTTTTTTTTATTTTTGTATACTATTTATTGCTTCTTCTGTTGAAAATGCAATATCTTTATGCCCGATAAGTTTTCTTAATCCTAATTTAAGGGTTGATGCTGCAACATCGCGGTTGTTGAATATTATAATAACTCTTACGTTTTGTCCTTTTAATGTTAAGATTAGGTCTTCCATAGCGAATACAGCTGATATATCTATACTTTTAAGATTTGAACAATCCAATATTACGTTACGATTATCCAATACATCATCAATTCTTGATGCAATTTGGGAAGCGGAGCCGAAAAATAGTGTTCCGTCAATGTGCATAATCATTGTTTTATTTTTTAAATCTTCGTCAATGTAATTTTCTTGAGAAACATCAGAAAGTCCTACAATTTTTATATCTGTTTGTTTCGCTACATTTGCTGCAAATAGCACTGATGAAAGGACAACACCTACTCCTACAGCCAAAATTAAATCATCAAATATTGTGATTAAAAATACTAAAAGCATTACTAATAAATCGTTTCTAGGAGCTGCTTTTATAAGTTTTATAAATTTGTAATCAATGATACCAATTCCAACTTTGATTAAAATCCCTGCGAGTACTGCTAAAGGAATTTTTGCAGCTACAGGGGCAAGAAAAACAATAATTAAAATTAATAATACAGAATGGATTATCCCAGAAAGCCTTGTTCTTCCGCCGCTTTTGATGTTAACGGCAGTTCTCATCATTGCACCACAAGATACAACTCCTCCAAATAATGCTGCAACGATATTTCCTATACCTTGTCCTATTAATTCTTGATTAGATTCGTGTTTAGTCTTAGTTAAAGAATCTGCTACTAAAGCTGTTAAAAGAGAGTCTATTGAGCCTACGATTGCAAGTGTTAGTGCAATAGGAATTATTATCTCAATTTCTGATAATTTGAATGTCGGAATTGTAAGGTTTGGGAATGCTTGAGGGATTTCTCCGATAGTTTTTACATCAAAGTTGAATATTATTGCTGTTAAAGTTCCTAAGATAAGAGCTATTAATGGCGGTGGAATTATTTTTGCAAGTTTTTTAGGTGTGAAAAATACTATAAGTAAGGTTAAACCGCCAATAATTACACTGTGTAAATCTGAATTAGGAATTGATTTGAACACGTGAATTAAAGCTTCTACAGGTGTGCCGTTAAATTCAAGCCCTAAAAAAGAATTTAATTGTAATAAAATAATTATTGCTCCAATACCGCTCATAAATCCTGAGATTACTGGGTATGGAATAAAATTAATGAGTTTTCCGACTTTGAAAAGTCCGAGGATTATTTGGAATATCCCTGATAATAATATTGCAGCAAAGATTAAATTTGTATTATTAGAGTGAATTGCAACAACAGAGGCAATTACAACGGTAAGAGGTCCTGTTGGCCCAGAAATTTGGGTTGGAGTTCCGCCAAATATTGAGGCGAGCATACCTACAATTATAGAACCGTATATCCCTGCGGTTGCACCTAATCCGCTAGATACGCCTAAGGCTATTGCAAGAGGTAATGCAATTACTCCTGCCGTAATTCCGCCTAGTAAATCTCCTTTAAAGTTTGATAGTATCCCTGTTTTCATAATATAAATCCCCATATAGTCTTTCAAATATTTTTATATCAGAATATTTGAAATTTTACAAGGGGACTTATGTTTATTATTATTTTTTAGACAAGACCTTCTTTAAGAGCTTTTACTGCAGCTTGAGTTCTGTCATCGACTACAAGTTTTTGGATAATATTACAAACGTGTGCTTTAGCTGTGTGTTCTGAAATTGTTAATTCTTGTGCTATTTCATTATTTGATAGCCCTTCAACTACAAGTTTTAAGACTTCGTATTCTCTTTGTGTAAGATTTGCATGTTGTTCTTTAAACATTGCTCTGGACATTTGTCTTGGTGGTATTACGCCGCAATTTTTTTCTCTTAATATTGGGACTACCTGAGGATCTAACCACATTGCACCTTGTTCTACTGTTTTTATAATCATTTTTAAAGCATCTGTGCTTATATCTTTCATTACATAAGCACAAGCTCCGGCATGGAGGGCATCTATGATTTCTTGTTCGCTTAAGTGAGATGTGAGGATTATTACTTTCGCTTTATTGTCAAATTCAAGGATTTTTTTTGTAGCTTCAATTCCTGAAATATCAGGCAAGCCAATGTCCATTACAACTACATTTGGGTGTGTTGTTCTATATTTTTCAACGGCTTCTTTTCCGCTTTGAGCTTCTGATGACACTACTATCTCATCTTGCCCTTCAAATAGAGATTTAAGTCCTACACGAATTAGTTTTTGATCTTCTACAAGTAATATGTTTATTGTCATAATAATTTCTCCCTATATTACTTATAAAATTATTATGAGTGTAATTAATCCCTTTTATATGAACTAATTATGACAATATTATTAAGTGTTAATTCGGAAATAAAATTTGTATTATAAATTTAAAATGAACAAAAATTTTTAAATTTCGTTATATTGATATAAAGCTTGTATATATAATGATGAAATCGAAAAGGAGAGATTATGACAGAAGAAATTAAACAAGAAACTTGTAATTGTGAAAAATGGACAATCGGTCCTGAATTTAAACAATTTTTGTTAACTATTTTAGCTTCTTTTTTAGGCTGTTTAGTTGCACTTTGCTTATATAGTGCTGCAATAAAGCCAAATCACAGACATTGCCCTCCACCTCCACCAAGATTTGAAGCAGTAAGACATGTTGATGTTTATCAAGGAATCCCACCAAGAGGAGATTTTAGACCTGATAGACCTCATAGACATCATAGATTAGATGCCCCAGGACCAAAAGCAAAAGATATTAAAGCTCCTATAAAAAAAGATGCTCCTAAAGCTCCAGCTCCAAAAGCATAATATTTTAAAAGCCTCTATTTTTAGAGGCTTTTTTGTTGTTATTTTAATTAAATCTTAATATTTTTTTGATAGCAAAATAAATTATTTTGAGTTATTATGTAAATGGTAAATATACATAAGGTGTATCATATGAAATATTCAAATTATTCAGCAGTAATTATTGGGAGCGGCATTGCAGGATTATATGCTGCATTAAAAATAGAGCAGCAGGTTGATTTGCCTGATGGATTGCTATTGATTACAAAATCTAAATTAGGCGAAAGTAATTCAATGTATGCTCAAGGTGGTATCGTTGGTGTAATGAAGGAAAATAAAGCTGATTCTACTGCTTCACATATTTCAGATACTATAAAAGCCGGCGCAGGTTTGAGTGAATTTAATACCGTAAAATATATTTCAGAACATTCTGATGAGGTAATAAAAGATTTATTAAAGTTCGGTGTTGAATTTGATAGAGATGAAAATAATAACTTATGTTTTACCAAAGAAGCAGCTCATAGTGTAAGAAGAATTCTTCATTCTGGCGGAGATGCAACCGGAAGAATGATTGAATTAGCATTATGCAAAAAAATTAGTGAAAATAAAAATATAGAAATTTATGAAGATACAGATGCTGTTGAATTATTGGTAAGTGAAGGTCAATGTAAGGGTGTACTTGCATTTAATGACGAAACTCAAGAATATGAAACTATTTATTCTCCTGCGGTTATTCTAGCAACAGGCGGTATTGGGCAATTATATAAATATACTACAAATCCAATAGGTGCTACAGGTGACGGTTTAGCATTGGCTTATAATGCCGGAGCTGAAATGCAGGATATGGAATTTGTTCAATTCCATCCGACATCTTTAGCTATTGATTGTGGAGAAAATAGATTTTTAATCTCTGAAGCTGTAAGAGGTGAAGGTGCTAAATTGTGTGATGGCGATGGTGTTGAATTCATGTCTAAATACGATGAAAGAAAAGAATTAGCTCCTAGAGATATTGTCACACGTGCTATTTTTAATGAAATGAAAGAAAATAATGTTGATAATGTATACTTGAATGCAGCTTGTATTGATTCTAAAAAATTGGCAAAACGTTTTCCGACTATTTCTAAAAAATGCAAAGAAAATGGAATTGATATTTCAAGGGATTTTATTCCAGTTGCACCAGCAGCTCATTATTATATGGGCGGGATAAAAACTAATTTGAAAGGTGAAACATCTATTAATGGTTTGTATGCAATAGGAGAAGTATCTTCTACTGGTTTGCATGGAGGTAACAGGCTTGCTAGTAATTCGTTATTAGAATGTGTTGTTTGTGCATATTCTGTAGCTGATTATTTAAAATCAATTGAATTAAGAACACCAAAACAAATTGATGAAAATATAAAATCTATTTTGGATGAGTACTCTGAAGAAGATACAATTCTTGAGGAATTAGATATTCCAGCTATGAAAAGCAAACTTCAAGATGTAATGTGGAATAATGTTGGAATATTGCGAGATAAAAATTCATTGATAAATGCAATAAATGAGTTAAACAAATTAAAAATGGAATTTCCAAGAAAGTCTAAATGCTTGAGTAGGGATGAATATGAATTACGTAATATGTTGACTGTTGCTATGTTAATAACTAATTCGGCAATAATGCGTAAAGAATCTCGTGGGGCTCATGCTAGAATAGATTATCCTGAAACATTGGATATGTGTGTGCATAGTAGAATTTCAAAAAGAGAAGGAGTGCCTGAACTTGTTAAGTAGTTTTTATGTAAAAGACCATGTAAAAATGGCGTTAATGGAAGATATCGGATATGGTGACATTACAACTGAAAATTTGGCTGGAGAAAATGATTTTCTAAAAGGAGAATTAAATACAAGAAGCGAAGGTGTACTTTGTGGGTGTGATGTATTTAAGACTGTGTATGAAACATTATCTGATAAAGTTGAAATAAAATTCTATTTTAAAGACGGTGACAGGATTAAAAAAGGTGATAAAATTGCAGATATTTCAGGTCCTGCAAAAGATTTACTTATGGGAGAAAGAGTTGCGTTAAATTATATTCAAAGAATGTCAGGAATTGCAACAGAAACTCGTAAATATCAAGATGCGATTGCTCCTTATTCTGCAAAAATTGTTGACACAAGAAAAACTACTCCAAACTTTAGAGCTTTTGAAAAATATTCAGTAAAAGTTGGTGGTGGTGCATTACATAGATTTAATTTATCAGATTGTGCAATGATAAAAGACAATCATATAAGACTTGCAGGCTCATTAACTAAGGCTGTAAATAAACTGCGCGAAAGTATTTCTCATGCACATAAAATTGAAGTTGAATGTGATACTATTGAGCAAGTAAAAGAGGCAGTATCTGTAAAAGCCGATATAATTATGCTTGATAATATGTCTGTAGAACAAATGAAACAGGCTGTAGGTATAATTAATCATCAAGCAATAGTAGAAGCTAGTGGAAATGTAAAATTAGATACAGTTAACGCAATTGCATCTACAGGTGTTGATATTATCTCATCAAGTGCAATAGTAGCCAAAGCACCTACTTTGGATTTGGCTTTAGATATGTAAATTAAGATTTATAAGTTGATTATTAAAACGTCTGGATTTATTATTATCCAGACGTTTTTAGTAAAATATGAAAAAATTTATAAATTTTTTGTAAACTTTCTTAAAATTCATGGCAAAAAATTTTTTTCTTTGTTTTAAAATAAATGTAGAAGATATACATTTATAAATTTGGTGAAAAAATGAAGGTAAACTCAATACAACGTGATTTGACCCTGAAACAGGGTAATTTAAGGCTCCATTCGGAATCTCAGAACTTTAGAGAGAAGAATTACGCGGGCATGTATGAAAAAAATAATAGAGGATATAATGCAGATTATTGTGGCAGTTTTACGGGAAAGAGTGAAGCTGCCACAACTGTTATTAAAAAAACGTTTGCAGATAAAATACTCTCAAGTAACTGGTTTGGAAAATTTGCAAAATATTCAAATGATCATAATATTTCAACAAGTGCATTGATTGCTCTTGTTCTTGCAGGTGTTATGAGACCGGCAACTATTTTAGCTTTACCTGGTAAAAAAGATAAAGAAGATAAAGTATACGCTGCGGGTCATTCAATGGCATCAGGGATTATTGGCTTTTTAGTATCAACAGCTATTACAAGTCCATTTGATGAATCAATTAAAAAATTCTTTGGTGATCCTGATAAGTATTTAACAGCAAAAAATAATGCAAAAAATGCGGGTAGAAAAGGGGCAAAACCTACTTTAGAAAGAATGAAAAATGCTATTAAATATTTAGAGAAAAAAGTTGATACAGCTAAAACTGCAAAATATTATGAACCAATGCTAGAAAAATTGACAAAACAAACAGGTGCTATGGAAACATTAGCTAAAAATATTCCAGATTGGGTTATCGGTGTGCCAAGGGCAATTTTAACAATTGCACTTATTCCTCCAATATTGAAATATGTATTTGGTGTAGAAAAGAAAAAGAAACCCGAACCGCCAAAGGATAATATAAATAATAATATGGAAAATTTACAAATGGACTTTATTGAAAAACCAGCTTTTCAACAATTCAAAGGAGGTGTTAAATAATGAACGTACAATTTAACACAAATCTTTTGAATACAAATACTCAAAAATATAATAAAAATCAAAATAATTTAAAACAAACTACTTTTACAGCAAATCCTATTCAAAATAGTGCAGATGTTGCAACTGAAATGATGAAAGATTCTAATTTGTTTGCACCGCTATTAAAAGCTTATGATAGATTTACTGATGGGATAGCAAAACATGTTACATCTAAATTTATTAATAGTAAACCAATTATAGGATTGGCTTCAAAATTTAGAAATAGTGATAATTTATTTCAACACTGTTTAACTGTAGGTTCTGTCATTACAAGTGGTTTGTATATGGAAAAAACTCTTACAAATGATAAACTTGATAAAGATAGAAAGAAAACTTTAGCAGTTAACCAAGGTTTGACATTCTTAGTGTCAACTATTGGGGCTTATAGTTTAGATAAATATGTAAAAGGATGGTGGAATAAATTAACTGAAAAATTTGCTGGCCATCTTTTAAATGATAATAAATTTGTTGAAAACTTCCATGATTATAATAATAAAATTAAGATATCAAATGAACAATTACTGGAAGCTGCAAAAGGTAAGTCTGAAAAGCCTTTATTGAAAAAGACAATGAAACTTGAAGACTACGTAAAGATACATCCTACTTATACAGCTTTGAATGAAGCTGATGGAAAAGCGTTAATCAGTAAAATAAAAGGTATGGGTGTACTAAGAACAATGATAGTATTTGGTTTTGTATACAGATACTTTGTGCCGGTAGTTGTAACTAAACCTGCTAATTGGCTTTGTGAAAAATATTTAGCTAATAAAAAAGCAAAAGCAGAAAATAAACAAAATGCATAATAATTAAATTAGTAAAAAAGAGATATGACTATTTATGTAGTAATATCTCTTTTTTTATTAAAAAAAAAAGACTTTTATGCTATATTTCGAGTGTAGATGGGGTAAGACAGTGGAAAAAGATTACTTGGATTTAGATTTAATAGCTAAAGAATGTAACCTGTTAGATGAGTCTGATGTAAATTCTGTTGTTCAAAAAATTCAGGCCCTTGATGAGGTTTATGAAAGATGTAATCTTGTTAAAATTTATAATTATTTTTTGAGTATTTGTAAAAATCCTGAAATTTTGATGAACATTATCCAATGCATGGATCGAATCAGGGATAATGAGTTTCTTGGTCCGCTTTTAGATTTATTATTATTGAAAAATATTGATACAGAAAAAGATTCTTTTATAAATGTTAGGGCAATGTGTGCAAAAGCAATTGCAAATTTAAAAGATACTTCTGCCGTTACTCCACTTTTATATTGCTTAAATAACAAAGATGAAAATTATAAGGTAAGACTTGCTTGTGCTGATGCTCTAGGACGTATTGGGGATAGATATGCAGTAGCACCTTTGATAGAAGTTGTAAAAGATGAGGAAGAAAAATCAGTATATTTGAGAGAGACTGCAGCTTCTGCTCTTGGAATGCTGGGTGATTTGAGAGCGGTTGACCCTTTAGTAAGTATTTTGGAAACACAAAAAGGAATTTGGAATAAATTTACTTTTTTGAAAGAACGTGTAATTGAGGCTTTAGGAAAATTAAGACTAGATGATAATGAACGAGTTTTTAATGCCTTAAAAAATTCTCTAATGGATGAATCTCCTCAAATCCGTATAAATGCAATAGAGGCAATTATGGATAGTGAAAATCCTCAGGCTGTAGATACTATAAAAACTTGCCTTTTAGAAGATGAAGATGAAGAAGTTAAGAAAAATGCTTTGATTGCTTTGTATAATCTTGTTGGAAGAGAAATCTTAGATGAGGTTGCAAATGGGTCAAATTATCCTGATGCTTTGAAATTGGAAGCTGTTTCAATGATATCTGAATATGAAGAAGATGAGGAAAATAGTGAAGATGAGTAGCCGAGGAATTGTTCTTCTTTCAGGAGGGCTAGATTCTCTTGTAAGTTTAGGATTAGGTATAAAAGATTATGGAGTATCTCTCGCTTTAACTTTTGACTATGGACAAAAGTCTGCAAGATATGAAATAGATGCATCGAAAGAAATTTGTGATTATTACAAAATTGAACATAAAGTAATAAATTTGGATTGGCTTAAAAATATTACTCATACATCTCTTGTAAGTGATAAAGAAATTCCAGAGGGAAAAGAACTTGATGATTCTGTGCAATCAGCAAAAAGTGTATGGGTGCCTAACCGAAACGGATTATTTTTGAATATTGCAGGATGTTTTGCTGATAGCGAAAATTATGATTATATATTGATAGGTGCAAATAAAGAGGAAGCTCAGACTTTTTCAGATAATACTCAAAATTTTATAGATAAAATTAATGCAGAGTTTGAATATTCTACTCAAAAACATCCTAAAGTTGTTGCACCCTTGATAAATTCTGACAAAAATGATATAGTAAAGCTGGCATTGGATAATAAAATTCCGCTTGAATACGTAAGAAGCTGTTACGCAGGAGGCGAAAAACATTGCGGGAAGTGCGAATCTTGTACTAGATTAAAAAATGCTTTAGAGTATAACCATGACACATATTATATAAGGAAACTTTTTTGAAGACACAATTTTTAGATCAAGAAATTAAATATGAAGGCTGGCAGCTATCTCCTCATTGGATTTACAAAAATTTTAAAATTCAAGGAGATGCGACTGTTGCATTTATAGGAGAATGTGAAGTAAAACTTACTGAAATGGTTGACATTGAAGATGTTATAAATAATGAACCTATTTATAGTAAATCAATGTTGAGTTTTATTTCTGAACAATTTAATGTTGGATTAGTTGAAGGTGTTTTTAGACAAAGACTTTTAATTTGTATAATTAAAGAAGCTCTTGAAAAAAGAGGTTTTGTAATTAGAAGAAACGGTGATGATTTATTTTTTGAGGATAAAAAATTAACTGTTTCAATAGCTACAAAATCAGTAAATTCAATATTAATTCATACGGGTATAAATATTGATTCTACAGGAGCTCCAGTAAAAGCAAGCGGTTTAACTAGTGAACTTGGGATTACTGATATCAAGTCTTTGGCTGATGAAATTTTGCAAAAATATTCAGAAGAGATAGATGATATAATTTTAGCATCTACAAAGGTAAGAGGTGTATAATGGAAGAAGATTCAAGAAGACCTTCGCATATAAGTTATAAAGAATATCAAAAAAAAGTTACTAAAAATCCAAACGAAGGGATTATTATTTTTGTATCAGCTTTTTTTATTTTG
>CAUDIU010000065.1 GCA_958449715.1 uncultured Clostridium sp.
TTAAGTTTTACAGGGGTATCATGCTTTTGATAAGGGGAGAAAATGAGTATGTATAATCCAAAGTCACATGATGCAGATGAATTTATTTCACATGAAGAAATTCTTGATACGTTAAAATATGCAGATGAAAATAAAAATAATTTGGAATTAGTTGATAAAATCTTAGAGAAAGCAAAATTAGGCAAAGGCTTATCTCATAGAGAAGCATCTGTTCTTTTAGCTTGTGAAAATGACGATAAAAACAAAGAAATTTTTGAATTGGCTAAAAAAATTAAACAAGAATATTATGGTAACAGAATTGTTTTGTTTGCTCCTCTTTATTTATCTAACTATTGTGTGAATGGCTGTGTTTATTGTCCTTACCATGCGAAAAACAAACATATCCCTCGCAGAAAATTAACTCAAGAGGAGATAAAAAATGAAGTTATTGCTTTGCAAGATATGGGACATAAGCGTTTAGCGATAGAAGCGGGAGAAGATCCTGTTAATAACCCTTTGGAATATATTTTAGAGTCTATTAAGACAATTTATGGAATTAAACATAAAAACGGTTCTATAAGACGTGTCAATGTCAATATTGCAGCTACAACCGTTGAAAATTATAAAAAATTACACGAAGCAGGTATTGGAACTTATATTTTGTTCCAAGAAACTTATCATAAAGAAAGTTATGAAAAACTCCATCCGACAGGACCTAAACATAATTATAAATACCACACAGAAGCTATGGACAGAGCTATGCAAGGTGGTATTGATGATGTCGGTTTAGGTGTTTTATTCGGGCTTGAATTATACCGTTATGAATTTGCAGGATTATTAATGCATGCAGAACATTTAGAAGCTGTATATGGTGTTGGACCTCATACAATCAGTGTTCCAAGAATTCGTAGAGCTGATGATATTGATCCTGATGTATTTGATAATGGAATTGATGATGATACTTTTGCAAAAATCGTTGCTTGTATAAGAATTGCAGTTCCTTATACAGGTATGATTGTATCTACAAGAGAAAGTGCTGAATGTCGAAAAAGAGTTCTTGAACTTGGTATTTCTCAAATTTCAGGCGGTTCGAAAACAAGTGTTGGCGGATATTTTAATCCAATGCCAGAAAAAGAAGAATCTGCACAGTTTGATGTATCAGATAGACGTCCGTTAGATGAAGTTATAAAGTGGCTAATGGAACTTGGATATTTACCTAGTTTCTGTACTGCTTGTTACCGCAACGGCAGAACTGGTGATAGGTTTATGGAAATTTGTAAGGAAAAACAAATCCACAATTTCTGTCATCCAAATGCTATTTTAACTTTAAAAGAGTATTTAGAGGATTACGCATCTGAAGAAACTAAAAAAGTTGGAAATGATTTAATCCAAAATGAATTAAAAATCTTAGAATCTCCTGAATGTGTTAAATTGAAAGTCGCTGAAGATTTGAAAAAGATTGAAGAAGGCGGAAGGGATTACAATTTCTAAAGCAGATTTTTAAGAAATAATCTTGTGAATGGTCGGTTAAAAAATCCATAGAGATTAACTCCGACCATTTTTATTGATTTCCAATCTTTACATAATACTGTGATAGAACGGGATTTATAATTTGTATTGATTATGTCGCCGACTTTTGGGTTTTGTATTTTATTTTTGTTTAAAATTTTAGTTGTATGTTCTTCATCTAATATCCTAAGTTTGTATGGGTTTGGAATAAGATATTTATTTTTTACTGTTACATAACAAGGAAGCCATGGATGGAATGCTCGTATTCTTGCATGAATTTCTTCAGCATTTTCTTTTTTGAAATCGAGCATCATATCCTCTGGTTTAATGTTTGGGAAATAAGTTGCTTCTTTTTCGTTTTGAGCAACCGGGATTATTATTCCTGAATCTAAGTCATTCAATATTGTAGTGCATAACTTTCTTGCTTGGTATACAGTTCTAGCTTTAAGTTCTTTTGAGGTGTCGTCAGGCATGATATCTATTTCTTGTTGTTTAAGAATTGCTCCGTTATCAAATTTTTCATCTATTAGGTGAAAAGTTACACCAGATTTATTTTCTCTATGTAAAATTGTCTGTAAATAAGGATTTGGTCCTCGATATTTAGGTAAATATGATGGATGTACATTTATAGAGGCTATTACAGGCAAGTCGATAATTTCTTTCTTTAATTTTTCACGCCATGTGCCAACAAGAATGACATCTGCATTTAATTTCAAAATTTCTTTTTTAAATTCTTCTGAATTAGCTGATTTAAGCTTAATTTCATGGAATTTATTTTGTTTTATTAGAGTTACTTCTGGAGAACTTTTGAAAAAATCTTTTATATCGAGTAGTATTTCAGGCATTACAGTCCTTTCGTATCTGAAAATTCCTGCAATTTCACAATTTGCATCAAGAGTGCCCTCAATTAAGTTTGCGAGCATTTCGCCTTTGCCTAAAATAACGACCTTCATATTCTTATCTCCAAATTAGTATCTGATTTTGGATGCTCTGTCCATCTCTCTTTTTTGGTCTTTTTTTGCTATATCATCTCTTTTATCGTGTAATTTTTTACCTTTAGCAAGACCTATTTCTATTTTTGCAAATCCATGTGATAAAAAGACTTCAAGAGGAATAATTGTATAATTGTCTTGTTTCACTTTGGTTTGCATTTTTAGAATTTCTTTTTTGGTAAGCAGAAGTTTTCTTGTTCTTTCTGCTTCGTGATTAAATCTGTTTCCTTGTTCATATGGTGAAATGTGACATTTGTACAGAAAAATTTCATTGTCTTCAATTTTGCAAAAGCTGTCTTTTAAGTTAATTGCATTTTTGCGTATTGATTTAATTTCTGTTCCGGTCAGCACAATTCCTGCTACATATTTTTCAATAATACTGTAGTCATGAAATGCTTTTCTGTTTGTTGTAACAATTTTTCTGTCCATAATTGGATTTTAGCATAAACAAATTAACTTTTTCTGTTTTTATCAATAACTTCTTTAAGTTTATCAGTTACGATTTTAATTTTTTCGGGGAAATTGTATTCTTCTTTTTCTCTTCCGTAAATTTTTTCACATATCAAATTGGAATGTTCATCTTGAATTTTATCAAGATATTTATAACCTTCATCAAAAGCATTGTATTCTTCAATCATTCTATACCTGCTATTTTGTAAGAATTCAATTTGATCTTGCAGGGAAAAATCTTTTAAAAATTGGTCGAGATTTTCTCTTAATTTATCTATATTAAGCTCTTTTCTTGTATATAAATGTTCTTTGTAAAAGTTTTCTGTTTTATCTAAAAGTCCTTTTTCATACATTTTTGCTACTCTTGCAGTATGTTTAGGATTTGCAAGGTGGCTAAAATAATGGAAAGTTTCATGTAGGGTTATATCTGTGTTTAGCAGACGTATTCCTTTGTTGTAGGAATTCGTTTCAAAAAACATTAAAAGTCCTTCGATTCCATTTTGGTTTTTATTTAATTTAAAACTGGTACAGCCGCCTTTTTTGGTGCCATATTCATTTACCTCAATTTGAATTTTTGCAGGAGTATTCTCTTTTAATGTTTTGGTAAAAACATCAAAAGTAATTTCATTAGTCTTAAATTTTTGACTTATTTGATTAAAGAATTTTTTGTTAAGATCTTTTGCAAGTGCAATTCTTTCTTCGTAAGTGCCTTTGCAAATTTTTATAGGGAATTTTGCTGTTTGTAGAACTTTAATCATACCAACATAAAACACCTCAATATAAAAAATTGCTAAAGAGTGTTAATCATATATAAAACATCTGACTTTATGTCTAATTCCACTTTCTTTTGGGATGCAGGTTTTACATTTCTCCATTGCATAAGGACATCTTGTATGAAATTTGCAACCCTTTGGCGGGTTCGCGGGTGAAGGAAGATCTCCTTTTAAGATTATTTTTTTATCTGTTTTGTTAATTTGTGGAACAGAGCTAAGCAGGGCTTTTGTATAAGGATGAAGTGGATTTTTGAATATTTCTTCAGTTTGAGCGATTTCTACTATTTCACCTAAGTACATTATAGCAACACGATCTGCTAAGTATTCAATAACGCTCATGTCATGTGTAATCAAAATTATTGTAAGATTATATTTTTCTTTTAATTCTTTTAAAAGATTTATAACTTGAGCTTGAATACTAACATCAAGTGCGCTTACAGGTTCATCTGCAAGTATAAATTCAGGGTTTAGTACAAGAGCTCTTGCTATTGCAATTCTTTGTCTTTGTCCGCCGGAAAATTCATGAGGATATAAATCAAGGCAATTTTCGTCTAGTCCTACAAGTTTAATTTTCTCTTTAACAATTTCCAGAATTTTTTCTTTTGAATAATCTGTATTAATTTCAAGAGGCTCTTTTAAGATATCAATAATCTTCATTTTAGGGTTAAGACTCGCATATGGATTTTGAAATACCATTTGTGCATGTTTTCTAAAATCTTTAAGTCCTTTTTTGTCTAGAGATAGTATATTTTTGTTATTAAATAAAATTTCACCGGATTTTGCTGGTTCTAATTTTAGAATAGCTTTTGCAAGTGTCGATTTTCCACAGCCTGATTCTCCTGCAATTGCAAGAATTTCTCCTTTATGTATGTCTAAAGAAACCCCATTTACTGCGTGAATGATTTTCTTTCCGCCAAGAATGCCTTTGTTAGTGGTATATTCTACAACTAAATTATTAATTTGTACTAAAGATTTATCTTGCATAAAAAAATTTTATCGTAATTTTATGTTAAAAGCAATTATATATCTTGGTAACAATTATTCTTGAAAAATTGTGGAAATTTGTTATAATGAAAAAAAGAGAAAGGAGCGGATTATGAAAAGATTAGAGAATCGGGGGGGGGCTTAATTTAGGCTCTACTCTCGCGTTTACACTTGCGGAAGTACTTATAACTTTAGGAATAATTGGAGTTGTTGCAGCTCTTACAATTCCAGGTTTTATTTATAATCATAAAAAGCGGGTCGTTGAAACTCGTTTAAAAAAATTTTATACCACATTTAATCAAGCAATAATTTTATCTGAGAATGATAATGGCCCTTTTGAATATTGGGATGATGCTGATTCTACTTCTTGGACAGGTTCATTGGATTGGTATAATAAATATTTGGCAAAATATTTTAATTCTACGTCTGTGGAAAAAGAAAAATACGGCTATAGAGTTTGGATACGTGTTGCTGATGGCAGTGCTTTTGGTATGAGGTATGGAAACTCTGGAATGTCTAAAGTTTTTGATATGTATTTTTACCCATATGCAAATGATATTGAAAAATGCAGTAGCGGTTCTACTCTCTCTAGTTTATGTACTGGTACTAAATATTTTACTTTTAATTTATCTTCTTCCGGATTTAGACCATACGGTGGTTTTTCAAATGATAGAAAGCGACTTTTAAATTTATGTGGTAATGAAAATAAAGATTATAGAAATTTTTGTACTGCTTTAATAATTCATGACGGTTGGAAAATTAATAAAGATTACCCATTACGTTTTTAAAGTTCACGTCTGCCTTCAATAGCTTTAGCGATTGTTATTTCATCAGCGTATTCTAAATCAGCTCCAACAGGCAGACCGAATGCAATACGAGAAATTTTGACACCAAAAGGTTTAATTAGCTTATTTAAATAAAGGCTTGTAGCTTCTCCTTCTACAGATGGGCTGAGAGCTAAAATAACTTCTTTTACTTTTTCATCGGTAAGTCTATTTAAAAGTTCTTTTATTCTTATATCATCTGCACCAATTCCGTCCATAGGAGAAATTAGTCCTTGAAGTACATGGTACAAGCCTTTATATTCATTAGTTTTTTCAATAGCTATCAAGTCCTTAGTTTCTGCAACAACACATATTGTAGATTTATCTCGAAGTGTAGATTGACAGATTTCACAAGGACTTGTTGATGATAGATTGAAACAAATTTCACAAGTTTTTGTGTTTTCTTTTGCTTCAATCATGCTTTGAGCGAATTTTTCCACTTCAGATTTAGGCATTCTTAATAAGTAAAATGCCATACGTTGAGCAGATTTAGGCCCTACTGAAGGGAACTTTTGAAAATGCTCTATCAAAGATGCTATTGATTTTGGATAAATCATTAGAAGTTTAACCCTGGAATATTGATTCCGCCTGTTACAGCTTTCATTTTTTCTTCCATAGTTTTACCAGCTTTATCACTAGCTTGTTTAATAGCTGAAGAAATAATATCTTCAAGCATTTCTACTGTATCAGAATCAATAGCTGATGGGTTTTCTGGATTGATTGCTTCTGCAGAAAGTTTAATTGATTTGAATCTACCTTGACCGTCACAAATTACTTTTACAGCACCATTAGCAGCTTCTCCTGTAATTTCAAGATTAGCAAGTTCTTCTTGAGTGTCTTTTAATTTTTTTTGCAAGCCTTGAGCTTGTTTCATCATTTGCATAATGTTCATAAGTTTTCTCTCCTAAGTCTGTATAAATTATAAAACTCTGTAATATCCATTGTAACACAATTGGTTTTTACCGCAATTTATTATATAATAAAAATATGAAAAAATACACTTATGTTGCTGAATCTTTAAAAAATGGCAGGATAATGCGTTGGACTTTTATGCCTTTAAAAGTTTATATTGCGCCTATGAAATTTTATTCAAAGCAGGGGCAGGAATATAAGTATAGAGAAATGGTTATAAGAGCTTTGAATGAGTGGCAACAAGCAACGAGAGGAAAAGTTGCTTTTCAAGTTGTAAATACACTTTTAGAGTCTAATGTTAATGTTGATTGGAAAAGAGTTGAAAGAAAGGCTTTAGGTCATTGTTATTTCAATTTTGACGGTTCAAACAGATTATATGGCGCTGAAGTTGCTATAGGATTAACAGAGGGCTTAGTACATGCTGATTACATGGACGAAAATGAAGTATACCATACTATTTTGCATGAAATAGGGCATGCAATAGGGCTAGGACATAGTCATAATCCAGCAGATATTATGTATACACCTCACCAAAGAGGAATTAATAGTATTTCTGAGGGAGATAGCCTTACAGTAAATTGGTTATATACTTTACCTCAAGGAGCTGATACTGCAGAGGTTGCATCAAAGTATGGGATTGGGGGAAGCAATATTGATGAAATTATTGCAAAATTTATTAACCGTAAGACTCCAACTGAATTTGAAAAAGTAAAAGCTTCTATTAAAATGCCTAAAAGAGATTTGCTAGAGGAACAAGAAGCTATTGCAAATTTAAGAAAGTATCATATGGCATTACAAAATATTCAGATTTCAGAAGATATGAAAAAGTTTTTTACTAATAGACCTCAAAAATGATTTATTTTATTAGATAGTCAATATGGAAAGTGTTGAATAATTTGTTATAAAATTCTTTATTGTTAAGGATTTTTTCTTTTGTTAGGTGCATTGTGAAACCTTCAAATATTCCATATTTATCTCTATCAAGTCCTTTTTTTATTACTGTTTGAATGAAATCATTTATTAGTGAATTTCCTGATCTTATTAAATTTTCTTGAGGAGAATTTTCATTATGAATAATCTTTAAAGCTTTTTCTTTAAATGGTTGCATATCCTCAGGTAAATCTTTATCCAGAATATCTTTTTGTAGGTGTTTTCTTATATCTTCTAATTTTTTTATTTTTGGTTCAAATTTTAATTTTGAATGAAAATATATAGCTTTTCTAAAAGATGAAAATATTATTTCATCATAATTATTTTCTATGAGTTCCATTATGTTGCAAAGATGCATTATTGATCCATAACCTTTTTTGTAATGAGATGGAACGAATGTTTCCATATTATCATCATAAATCTGTTTTATTTCATTGTAAAAATGATTTTTATTTTCTGCAACATGTTGCTTTGAAGTTTTTGATGAGTATATTTTTACAGTTTCTTTAAAATTATCTAATATATCTTTTTCTGATTTTACAAAACAATCTTCATTATTTCTGTTTTTGCAGGTAAAGTCATCAAAGATTAATCTGTCTCCATTTTTATGAAAATTAAGTTGACCAAAAGATATAGTTGATAAATTTTTTACGTTTAACATACTTTTGTAAAATCTGTAAATGTAAAAAATTGCTATTAAATTTTTTTTGAGTATAATAGTTTTGTATTATAATTTGATTTTTTAAGGGATATTTAATATGACAGTTCAAGATTGGTTTGAAAAACGTAAACAAGCTCAAATTCAAAGAAGAGAATTAGAAGGTCGTGTAGAGCTTGATATGGATCCTAATTTATGGACAAAATGTGTTCATTGTGATGCTCAATTATTAAAAGAAGATTTAGTGAAAAATGATATGGTATGTCCAGTGTGTGATTATCATTTCAGAATAAATGCAAGAACTAGAATTAAACAGTTATTTGATGAAAATTCTTTTGAAGAATTGTTTACAGAAATTAGACCTGATGATCCTTTAGAGTTTGTAGATACAGAAAGCTATAAAGATAGAGTTAAAAAAGCTCAAGCAAAGACCGGTTTAAATGATGCAGTGATTGCCGGTATTGCGACTATTGAAGGACATAAAGTAGCAACAGCTGTTATGGATTTTGATTTTATGGGTGGATCTATGGGCAGTGTTGTAGGCGAAAAAGTTACAAGAATTATTGAAAAAGCAATTGAATTAAGATTGCCGGTATTAGCTATTACATCATCTGGTGGTGCAAGAATGCAAGAAAGTGCATTGAGTTTAATGCAAATGGCAAAAACATCTTGTGCAGTTTCTAAATTAGATGATGAAGGGCTATTATATATTAATTTATTGACAGAACCTACATTTGGCGGCGTAACAGCAAGTTTTGGTATGCTTGGTGACATTATTGTAGCAGAACAAGGTGCTAGAATTGGTTTTGCTGGACGTAGAGTTATTGAACAAACAATTAGACAAAAATTGCCTTCAGATTTTCAGACCGCTGAATATCTTTTAAAATATGGGCAAGTAGATGTCGTATCTCCTCGCAAAGAGTTAAGAGATACATTAGCTAAGATTTTAGAAATGCATAAATGTGCATAGTATGAGGTATGAAAAAAATGACAGCAGTTTTGGATTTTGAAAAACCTATTTTAGAAATTCAAGAAAAAATTGAAGAATTAAAGAAAATAAGTTTGGAGTCAGGCATGGATCTTAATAAAGAAATAGAAACTTTTGAACAACAGGCAGAAGATTATAGAAAAGAATTATATTCTAATTTGAAGCCTTCTCAAAAGTTGCAAATTGCAAGACATCCTGAACGTCCTAACTTTTTGGATTATGTAAATAATATTTGTGAAGATTTTATTGAACTTCATGGTGATAGAGAAGGAATGGATGACAGAGCTATTATCGGAGGATTGGCAAAAATTGACGGTAAGCCTGTTATGATCATCGGAACTATGAAGGGTAAATCCACAAAAGAAAACTTGGAATATAATTTTGGAATGCCTCAACCTCAAGGTTATAGAAAAGCATTACGTTTATTCAAACATGCTAGTAAATTTAATATTCCTATTGTTACTCTTATTGATACTCCGGGGGCTTATCCTGGAATTAGTGCTGAAGAAACTAACCAAGGCGGTGCTATTGCAGTCAACTTAATGCAAATGGCAAAATTAAAAGTTCCTGTAATTGCAATTATCACAGGTGAAGGCTGCT
>CAUDIU010000066.1 GCA_958449715.1 uncultured Clostridium sp.
TATTACGCAGTACCACAGAGAAATTTTAGAAAAAATGAAACTTCTAAAAATGGACTTTTTGGGTCTGCGTAACCTTACAATGATTCATAAAACAGTTAAACTCGTAAAAAAATGTCAAGGAATAGATGTTGATATTAACCATATCCCTCTAGATGACAAACCAACATATGATATGTTAGTTCGAGGAGAAACTGTCGGCGTATTCCAACTTGAATCATCAGGTATGACAAGTTTGGTAAAAAAGTTAAAACCAGACGTTTTTGAAGATTTAGGTGCCTTGGTTGCCCTATTCAGACCTGGACCTTTAGGGTCAGGCATGGTAGATGACTTCGTAGAAAGAAAACATGGTCGTCAAGCAATTACATACGCACACCCAAGATTAGAGCCAATTCTAAAAGATACATATGGCACAATGGTATACCAAGAGCAAATCATGCAGATTTTCCAAGTCATGGCAGATTACTCTTTAGGACAAGCTGACCAAGTTCGCCGTATGATGGGGCACAAAGACCCTGTAGCTATGGCTGCTCAAAAAGATAAATTAATTGAGGGTTCTGCAAAATACGGTATGAAAGCAGAAGATGCAACTAAACTTTTTGAACAAATTCAAAACTTCGCAGCATACTGCTTTAACAGAGCACACTCTTCAGCCTATGCCTTCGTTGCATATCAAACAGCGTATCTAAAATGTCATTATCCTGTTGAATATTTATCAGCACTATTATCAAGTGTTGCAGGCGATCAGGATAAAACTCAAGCTTATATTGAAGAAGCATTGAAATACGGAATAAAAGTTTTGCCACCTGATATTAATAAATCATATCTTGAATATGCACCAGACGGTAAAAACATTCGTTTCGGACTTGCATCAATCAAACAAGTTGGCGAAGGAGTAATTGAAGAAATCATCAAAGAAAGAGAAGAAAATGGTGATTATAAATCAATTTATGATTATATTAAACGTTTAGATACTAAATGTTCTAACAAAAAAACTCTAGAAGGCTTAATTAAAGCAGGAGCATTTGCATCAATAGAAAAAAGCAGAAAACAATTAATGGATAATATTGAATACATAACAGCAACTGCTTCTAAAGAATCAAAAGCAAAAGAGTCAGGTCAAGGCAGTTTATTTGACATGCTTGGAGACACATCTGCTATAGAAGATGCAAAATTCCAACTAGCAGGATCTGATGAAGAATATGATGCAAGAACATTACAAAATTTTGAAAAAGAATTTTTGGGATTTTATGTAACAAGTCACCCGCTATCTACAATTAGAGATAAATTACCATTCTTGATGACTCATAAAATAACAGAAATTCCTGAACAGCCAAATGACAAAATTGTTACGATTTGCGGTCTTATTACTGCTGTAAAACAAATTCCAACAAAAAAAGATCAGACAAAATTTATAAGATTTATAACTGTTGAAGATCTTTCTGGGAAAATTGAAGTTATAGCATTCAACGGGAAAATCCAAGAATATGGTGATTACTTGCAAAATGAACAAAGAGTAATTATCTCAGGTAAAGTAAACAGAAGAAGTGACGATGAACCACCATCATTAATTGTTGAAACTGTAAAAACTGTTGATAATTCAAATATTTTTACCATTACGCTAATTGATGACTTCAAATTTGAAGAAATAGTATTATTAAAAAATATCTTATGCCAACATTCAGGCTCTGATCCTGTTACTTTTAAATTAAAAGATTTCGATAATGATGTAAAAGTTCTTGCAGCATCTATGTTTTGGGTTGAAAGCTCTAATGAACTTGTAAATACATTAAAAAAACATTTTCAAAACAGAATCAATATAGAAATTCGCTCGATGGACAGCCAAGATAATGATAATAAAAAAGAAGTAACAGCCGCTGTATAAATATAAATAGCAAAAAAAATTTTTTTCGGTTTTTGTTTAAAACAAAGGAGTAAAAATGAAAATAATAAATGCTATTAAAACAGGGGTTATATCAACAGTTTTGACATCATGCTCATATCCACAAATTGCAAAACAACATTATGTTCAAACATTTCCGAGAAAATCAGTTACAACAGTTTTGGATTCACTGAGTCAAGAAACAAGGAATATGCTAACACAAGAATATAAACAATTCGGTAAAGATACTTTATGCATAAAATTAGATGATATATCTAATCCATCTAACTTAATGAAAAGATTAAAAAATATAGCAAATTTCAAAAACCCTGATGTAATAAAAAAAGCATATCACAAATCATGCGATTGTTTAGAAGGCAAAAAATTATTTTCAGAAACCCTAGCAGTTCTTAAACCAGAAAAAATATATAAAATAAAGAAATCAAACTTTTATTATGTTCCAGTTGAATATTATGGAAAAAAATAAAAAAGTACTTGCAAAAAAAAAATGTTCATGTAATAATAAAAAAGTACCCAATGCGGGGGTAATTCAGTGGTAGAATGCCTCCTTGCCAAGGAGGATGTCGCGAGTTCGAGCCTCGTCTCCCGCTCCATAAAAAAGAGTCTGATTTTCAGGCTCTTTTTTATTTTGCTAATTTATTACAATATAGACTAATATTCACATTACGCTCACTTAATTTATTTTCTTGGAACATATAAACAAGCGTACTTATCAAAATAAAACAATATACGTCCGTCTTTTAACATAACTGAATACCCTCCAGGTCTTTTATAAGGCATATTTTTTATCAATACAGATTTCCCTGTTTCAGGATTAAATATTTCAGTTCGATTTTCATATATACCATCTCCTGAAAAATTACCTGATTTTTCAATATTTTGGCCACCATTTACTAAAATATTCCCATCAGGTAATAATGTCATGTTATACAAATAAACAGATCCTCTTGGAACAATTAATTTCCCAAGTTCAACAATTGCATCTTTTTCTGGATTATATCGTTTCAAAATCATCTGATTACCTAATTTATCAGAAATATAACTTACTAATACAATATCTCCATTTTTTAATTGAAGAAAAGTTTTACCATTCACTTCACAGTTTGATTCTCTTAAATTATTTGTTCGTAAATTGTATAAATAAAATCTGTTATCAGCAACAATTAATAAATTATCATTATAAAGATACAAATCATTAATATTATTAAAAATTTTAGGGGATTTTATAAGCGAAAATTCATTTGTATCAGGATTATAAACTTCAAACACACTTGCTTTTCTAGACACACCTGAATCACTAATTCCGATAGGTATAGAATTATCTCTTTGAACAAAACCTCCAAATAAAAGTACACTACCATCTTTTAACAAAACTTTTTTCGAATTAGATCTTCTTAAATTTAATTTACCTGTATATTCGAAATTATATGAATCAATATCAAATAATTGAGCATACATCGATTTTTTATAATCCTCTATATAATCATAATATTTTTTTAACAAATTTGAATCTTTTTGTAGATAGGGTAAATAAATTTTTTCTCTTTCTATTTCTGGTAATTGTTTATAAGCTCGCCAAGCATCTCTTGTTGTTTTAATATTTTTATCTCCAAAATATAATGATTTGTATTTATATAAATCATTAAGAATTAACCAATAAATTTCGTGTTCGAACTGCTCTGAAGGTTCTTTAAATAAAGGGGCTATAAACAAAATTTTATTTTGGGTTAATCCTATAGCTTTAGTATTATCATGCTTATCAATTGAGGTATTGAGAGTTGCAATTTTATTGAATTTATTAGTATTAGTATCAAAATTTATAATATTATCATCTGAAATTATAAATACTCTACCGTCATTAAATTGGACAGGGATCCCCAAATGATAATCTGTTCTTATTTTTTCGAAATGTCCATTTTTATAATCTAAAGCATAGACCCTAGATGGAATTAGCAAATAAAAAGATAATATTACTATTAATAAAAATACTCTGTTAATAACTATCATAACTTTTTATAAACTCCAACTCTTATCATATATAAAAG
This sequence comes from uncultured Clostridium sp., assembly GCA_958449715.1. Lineage (GTDB taxonomy): Bacteria > Cyanobacteriota > Vampirovibrionia > Gastranaerophilales > Gastranaerophilaceae > Stercorousia. Next base: position 3,946 of record CAUDIU010000066.1, read on the forward strand.
ATTAGAAATTTTTACATATTTTGTCAAGCTAAAAAATAATTTTTCAGAAGATTTTTACTTGCATGACTTTTGCATATTTGATAAAATTACAAAGTTAAGATTAAATATTATGCGGATGTAATTCAGTGGTAGAATGCAACCTTCCCAAGGTTGACGTCGCGGGTTCGAGTCCCGTCGTCCGCTTTTTGTTTTACCATTTTTTAAAAATAAAAAATACTGCAAAAATTATAAATACAAATCCAACTAAATAATTCCACTTAAATTCTTCTTTTAAGTATAAAACAGAAAATACACTAAAAACTAAAAGAGTAATTACTTCTTGTATAGTCTTTAGTTGTGCCGCAGAATATACACTGCTACCAATTCTGTTTGCTGGGACTTGGAAACAATATTCAAAAAAAGCTATGCCCCAACTAACTAAAATGACTAACCATAAAGCAGCAGACTTATGCTTTAAATGTCCATACCAAGCAAAAGTCATAAATATATTTGAAATAGTTAACAATATTATAGGGGCAATACTTCTAAACATATATCCAAGCCTTTCTTAATATAAAAATTTGCTAAAAAAATTATACAACAAATATAAAAAGAAAGTCTTGACATTTAAGTATTTTCTTAATACAATAATTCATGTGGTTAGCCGACTTGGCTCAATGGTAGAGCAACGGTTTTGTAAACCGTAGGTTGTAGGTTCGATTCCTATAGTCGGCATTTTTTATTAAATAAAAGCCCTTGTGGCATTAGCCTTTGTGGCGCAGGGGTAGCGCACTCCCTTGGTAAGGGAGAGGCCACGGGTTCAAATCCCGTCAAAGGCAAATTTTGAAAACAGAATATGGGTAGGTGCCCGAGTGGCTAAAGGGAGCAGACTGTAAATCTGCCGTCGCGAGACTACGGTGGTTCGAATCCACCCTTGCCCACCATTTTAAAAGACCTCTTATGAGGTCTTTTTTATTATATTTATTTTAGACTAGAATACATTCTTATTTTAATTAAAACACAATTACCTTTACACAAAATAATTTCTTCCTGCAAAAACAGATTTCCATTTATTCTTTAGATCCATATATTTTGGTAAAAAAAACAAAGAAACATAGTAGTCAGATAACCCCTTATAGGGGCGTTTTATGTAATTTATTGAAATTTTATACGGTTGTCCATCTTTAAAATTTGTTATTAAATTAGTCATAAATCTGGAGTTTACATTTCCACGTCCAGGTATAACTACCTTAGACATTAATTTTTCATTATTCATAAATTTTATAACTTGAGTACCTGTTTTAGGTAAAATTTTTACAGTTCTTTGAATTGCGGTCGTTTTTTCATTTACAAATCTTGAAATACCATAAATTTTAACCATACTTAACTCCTAAATTTATTACATTATAATTATTAAAACTTAAACAAAAAAATTTTTGCTGAAAAATTTTTATTTCATTTGCTCTGGGGTAATTATCCATAAATCAATATTGTGGTAATTTGCCACTGATTTTACACGTTTTATATATTTTTCATCACTTTGACCATTTTCAGAAATCAATACAATTCCAGCTTTTTTATTTAACTGCTCACCATAATAAAGAGATTGACCAATACTTTCTGCCCATTTTTTAGCAAAATCAAATTCTACGGCATGAGTTTTAGTCACACAATCAACACGAGCTTTATCAGGCAAAATCACTTCTGTCACACCACCATTTGCTCTACACCAATAGTTTTGATAATCCTTTTCATAAAATTTATGATTTTTTGGAGTAGCAGCAAAAGCAGATATTGAAAATAAATTCAGTATTAAAATTAATAATAAGAATTGCCTCATTATTTTATAATACAATTTATTTAAAAATTATAAAATTAGCTAAACGTATGAAAAATTTAAGTTAAATATTACCAAAAGAATAAATTATTGTTCGATTATATTTATCACCTTTTTTCAAAACAGGTTTTTCTTCAAATGTATTTATTGCATCAGGGAAAAATTGTGGTTCCACACATAAAGCTGAATGTTTCTCATACCTTTTTCCATCTTTTCCAAGAGGTTGAGAATCTTTACCTAAATTATTAGCCGTATAGAACTGAAATCCAGGTAAATCAGTAGATACATTCATATTTATCCCTGATTTTTCAGACTTTACCCTAGCGACTTCAATTATTGTCTTTCCGTCATAATTATCTACAACAAAATTCTGATCATAACCGTTTTTATTCATTTCAGACAATTTTTTCGGAGTTCTGAAATCAAAATCAGTACCATCTACAGATTTTATTTCACCTGTCGGAATTGCAATTTCATTCACTGGAGTATATTTAGAAGAATTTGGCAAATGAATTATATGTTCCATTACAGAATTTTCATAAGTATTTTCTGCACCATCAAGATTAAAATAAGAATGATTTGTTAAATTCAAAATAGTATCACTGTCTGATTGAGCCTCGTATTTTACAGACAAATTATTGTTGTTATCAAACTTATATGTCACAGACATTTTTACATTTGCAGGATACCCGCCTTCCATATCCTTTTTATTATAAGTAAATTTGATACCGTCTTTTAATACTTCTGCATTCCAGTTTTTAACATCTAACCCTTCTTTACCGCCATGAGAATGAGTTAGCCCGTTATCTTTATTGCAATCTAACTTATATTCTTTTTCACCAAGTTTAAATGAACCTTTATTAATTTTATTTGCACAAGGTCCAATTGTGCCACCAGCATGCCCAATCGGAGATTTTTCGTAAGGCGTTACAGAATCATATCCTTGAGCAACATCTATTAATTTTCCACTTTTATCAGGCACTTTTATTGATGTAATAGTAGCACCAAAAGAAGATAAACTTACACTTGCACCATTTTTATTTGTAATTGTATATAATTCAGCTTGCTTGCCTGTCTTTTCAATCTTACCAAAAGACTTTTTCTCTATTTTAATTCCGTCATATAATGAATTTGTCTGGACTGTTTTTGTAAAAGTATCCTGTATCGGTTGATTTGCAAGAAAAGTTGAATTTACAATATTTTGCAAAACAGTTCGATTATTATTAACAAATAAAATATGCGGATTAAAATCAATTGGCATTTACTACACTCCTTTATGATTGAAAAATCATAGCATAAATTTATAAAACAAAAAACAAAATAAAATTGCTATGTTTAGCAATAGTAACATAACTTTATTAAATATTGCCGTAAAATCCTTTTACAGGTAAGATGTTAATGGAATATTTATATAGGAGAGTAAAGTATGAGAAATCTATTTAGACTAGCGTTATCTGCACTGGTTACATTAGTTATAACCATACCAGCTTTCGCTTATCCTGATGTTACTTCTGACCATTGGGCTGCGAAACAAATCGAAGTCTTAACTGAAAAAGGTGTAATTGTAGGTTACCCTGACGGCACATTCAAACCTGATGACAATGTGTCAAGAGCAGAATTTGCATCAATGGCTATTAAAGCATTAGGGCAAGAACACACAAATGTTGCACAACCGGTTAAATTCACTGATATTGAACCTGGTTTTTGGGCATATGATTCAATTCAAAAAGCACTATATTTTGATTTAATTTCATGCCCGCCACAAGGTGAACCTTTCAGACCAGATGATACAGTGACTAGAGCCGAATCAATTTCTGTAGCGGTAAATGCTCTAACTACAGAACAAATCAGTGATATGAAAGCTAAAGAAGTTCTTTCTAAAAAATTTGCTGATACAAACGAAGTTCCAGAATGGTTCTTAATTCCTGCAGGCAAAGCTGAAATTTTAAATATGTTAGTAACTATTCCATCTAAAGATAGAGCAAAAATTGAAGCAAACAGACCTGCAACAAGAGCAGAAGTTTCAGCAATTTTATATGAAATGATGGAACAAGCCCAGCTAAATCCAAATGCAAAACTTGCAGAAGCAATGAGAAAGAAAACCGGTGAAGGATATGTAGTAGAAAATGCATATGTACAAGGCAGTGTAGGAACTATTCCTGCAGGTGCAATTGTTCCTGTTAAATTAAGCAACTACATAAGTTCTCAATCATCTCAACCTGGCGAAATATATGTAGCTTTAGCTCCAGAAAACTACATTACAAAAGACAAATTTATCCTTATATATAAAGGATCAAACTTAAAAGGCCAATTACTAGATGTAAGAAGCGGAAAATGGTTTGTGAGAAACGGCGTTTTAGTTCTAGATAACTCATTAATTACAACAAACAATGACCAAACAACTGTATTTGCAGGAACAGGAGAAATCAAAAAAGACAGAAACTGGTTTATGAAAATAGTAAGAGCAACATTAAAAGGAGAAAAATTAAATGTCAATCCTGAAGATGTTGTCTACATAAAACTTCTCAAACCAATCAAAGTTGATTTAACAAACGGTTGGATTTTAGAATAATAAAAAAAGTCCCGAAATTATTTCGGGACTTTTTTATTCAACAGACTCTCCAATTGTGTATTTTTCATAAATTAACTTATCTTTACCAGATAATATATTTTTTAAACTTTGAGCACCACCTGGATTATAATATATACCAGTCAAATCATTTTCTCTTATTTTTAGAGAATAAGCATCTCTGCCATACTGATTTGGCAATTTTAAGCCATTAACATCAATATATATATAACCACAGGCATCATCCCCTCCAGGTTTCATTATATCATTTCCATTTTCATCTTTTTTACAGTATCCGTTCTCATCTCTTTCACAAGAGTACCAGACATTATGACAAGATTTTTGCTGTCTTAAAGATAAAACAGTACCGTCAGTTAAAATAAGTTTTGGATAATTCAAAGATTCTCCTGCGTTACTACCATTTACAACCTGCTTTGTTGCATATTTATATTTTATATCATAATATTTACTACATTCTTTAGATGCTTTGCTTTCACAAAGAATTGCACCAGTAAAATATTTTTGAAATCTTTTTGCTAAATCAACATTCGATTGTGTTACATCAAATAAAAAAGTATTATCTCCTAATACCCCACCATCAGCCTGAGCTTCAATCAAAGCATTTTGGACATTGGAATATACCTTTTTGGTTGCAACAATTAGAGTTTTATCCTGATATCTTGCAACAATCGAAGGCATTGTAATTGCAACTACAACACCTATTATCCCTAAAGTTACAAGAACCTCTGCTAATGTAAACGCAAGAGTAGAGCTTAAATTACGCCCCCCCCCCGATTTTCAAATCTTTCCATAATCCGCTCCTTTCTTATAATTATATATTATTATAACAATATATGATATAAAAAACAAGCTTTAAACATCTTTTTTGATAAAACCTGTTTGAATAATATCCTTCCCAAATCTTTGTTCTAGTTTATCAAAACATTTTGATAGCTTTTCTTTGCGTTCATCAACTACATTATCAGAAAACAAAGACATTTGAGCTTCATTATTAAAAACAAAAGTATCTAAAATAACACCTGTACTACGATAAAGAATATTTGGATTATAAATTTTTTCTAATAACTCAAATACTATGTCTGATATTTCAAGTTCAAAATCAGTTGATACATTCA
>CAUDIU010000067.1 GCA_958449715.1 uncultured Clostridium sp.
TCCAGCCAAGTGCATCAAATTTCTCATAATCTGGATTGATAGTTGCAAGATCTCTGAATTCTATTTTTACCGGACGACCTGATAAATTGTTTCCTAAAATTGCATTTCTTGAAAATTCTCCGTTTGTTCCTTTAAGCATATCAAGTGCAACATAAAATACTTCATCTTTACCTACAGCTTTATATATTGGTGTGATTTGCTTAATGTATTCTGAAGAATATTTCGCAGGGTATGTTTTGGGTAATTCTATCAATTCTTCATTTTTCTTTGCAGAAAATGCCGGTAATTGAAATGATAAAATTACTGTTGTTATTAATAAAATCTTTTGTAATTTTTTACTATCCACTAATCTTCTCCTATAATACTAATAAAACTACAAATGTAGTAACTATTTAATATTATAATTATATTAATTCCATCGTCAAATTTTATTTTATTTTTCTATTTAAAGAAGCAAGTTCTTTGTATATAATTTTGTATTCAGTATCACCTGAAATACTTTCAGCTTCTTTAATATATTCAAGTGCTGTTTTGTAATCTTCTTTTGCTTTATAGATTTCACTCATTTTTGCGTAGTATGATGCGTTGCTAACATCATACATAATTGCTCGTTTCATACATTCTATAGCTTCGTCAAAATCTTTTTCTTTAAATCTTACTAATGCTAAATAATAATATCCTTCAGCAAAATTCATATCTAAAGAAATTGCTTCTTGGGCGTAAGCTTTCGCGTTATCATAATCTTCCATATTAAAACAAGCTTTTGCACCAATAGTGTATGCAGAAATGTAGTTGTCATTTTTACTCAAAACTTTTTTTACAATTTCTAAGGCATCATTGTATTTTTTTTCAGCGATAAAAATTTCTGCAAGCTGACATTGATAATTTAAACTTTCTGGATTTTGAGATATAACTTTTGAAATAGCATTTTGTGCTTTTTCATACATAGAAAGTTCTCTATATACTTTAGATATTGCAACCAATGTAAAGTTATCTTCAGGATTTGTTTTTAAATTATTTTCTAGTTCAATTTGTGCACCTAGAAAATCTTTTTTCTCAAATTTTAATAGAGCATTTAGAACATGAGCTAATCCATATTCAGGGTTATGTTCTAAGATATAGTCAATTTCTTTTTGGGCTTTATCGAAGTTTTTTTGTTCAAAATATAAATATGCGAGAGAATATCTGTATCCTGAATTTTCCGGAGCCATACATATTGCTTGTAAATATGCTTGGATAGCTTCTTTGAACCAGCCATTATAAAAATAGGCATTTCCTAAATTATAGAAATAACGTGGATTTTGTTTGTTTAATGATGATGCTTTTGAAAAATATTTTATTGCATCAATAAATTTCATATCTTCAAGAGCAAACAAGCCTAAATAATTCAATATTTCAGGGTTTTCTGATGTTTTTGAGAACGTATTAAAAATATTTTTTGATTTTTCAAATTCATTTTCGTCAAAATATATTTTTCCTAATAATACTAGCGCATTCTCATTTTCCGGATTAATATTTAATGCTTTTTCAAGATTTTCTTTAGCGTTTTCTGATTTATTATTTTCATAATACGCTTTTGCTATGGCATATAAAACTTTATCGTTTAAAAGTTCTGAAGTTTCAAACGATTTAATTTTTTCTAAATCATTTTTTAATGATGAAATATTAATTAATTCAATTAAATTTTCAGCACTTTGTTGGATATTAAATAATTTTTCAGCAATAAAATATGCGTTTTTATAATCTTTAGAATATAGGTAAATTTTTTCAAGAATTTTTAAAGATTCAATATGCTCTCCGTTTTTTAAAAGAACTTTTTCAAGATATTGAACTGCTCTTGGAAAATTGTTTAGTAGAAAATATAATTCTCCAAGTTGGAATAAAATTTCTATATTGTCATTTTCTGCTTCTAGTGCTTTATAAAGCATTTCAATAGCTTGTTTGTAACATTTTTGTGACTTTAAATCAAATGCTTGTTTTATATATTCTAAAGTTTCTTGCATTTAAGCTCCGTTATTTCTTCTTTTTATTTTGTTTTTTGTGTTTAATTTTTTTCTTTTTAGAATTGTTTTGCTGTTGATTATTATTTATGAGAATTAATACTTCATCTTCGCCTGCCATTTTTAAGTTGTTTCTTGCAATCCCTTCCAAGCTAGACATAGATGAAAACATTTTTATATCTTGTTTTAATTCTTGATTTTGATTTTCAGCTTCATCTCGAATTTTTGTGAGTGTAGAAATTTTTGCACGGTATGAGATTGTTTTAGAGATATTTAAAATAGCCCCAAAACCAATTTGAATAAGGCATAATAATAGAACAAGCGTTAAAAAAGAATAATAAAAGCCTGTTTTATTGTTAGATTTTACGGGAGCAGGTCTGGTAACTTCTTCCGTAGAGTTTTCCTGTTCAATATTTTCAGCCATAGATCCTCACAAAAAAATTATAATCTAAATAAACTATTAAAACAATAAAGTTTGTATAAATTTACAATTTAAAAGTTGCAGAAAAGTTTAATTGAGTTTTATTTTCTCCGGTATCTACGTAATATGTTTGTTTTGCACCTGCTTCAAGTAACATTCTATCCCTATCTTTTTTCCCGAATGGATTTAATGAAAATATAAGTTCTGTAGAGCGTCTGTTTCTTGTGATATCCGCAGATAGTTTATTTTTCAAGGATATATAGCTGTTAAGTTTTAATTCTGGTGTAACTGATATAGTATTGTAATCTTGTGCGTAAGTTGTATTTAATGACTTTTTGAAAGAAGAACTAACCGCAAATTTATCTTTTTCGTATCTAGTAAATAATCCGGTTTCAGATTCCAGCATTGCAATGTTGTCTACTTCATTTTCATATAGTGCACCTATTGTAAAATCTCCTTTTGTACTAGATGAAATTACTGATTTTGGAGCGATATTGTACTCAGTATTATTATGTTTTGTAATTTCTTTTGATCTAGAATGACTAGCTAAGTCGAGTCCTTTTGAAGCTGTTATTTTTTGAGGAACTTTTAAGTTTATAACAAAATTGTTGTTATCATCTTTCAAATATATTGCTTCACTGTCCTCAATATATTCAGCGTAACCTTTTAATACGGTTGCTCCTAATGTGATATTTTCATTATTTTCTTCAGACATATCAAGCATAACTGTTTCTTCTTCCTCATTATTTTTTGAAGTTGAAGATTTATCATCAATGTAACTATTATTGTCATCAGTATCTGAATTATTTAATGGTCTTTCAGGAACGTTTTCATCTGGAATTGTATATATAAAAATGTTAGGGAGACTGTTTTCTCCACCTGAAGTTGGTAGCATTTTTTTATTAATTGAAAATGCCGGAATTTGTATAACCATTAATGATAATAATAGTAATAAAAACTTCCTCATATAGATATTTTAAAACTTTATATCAGTTAGTCAAATTATGAACAATTTTTATTAGTATATTGTATGATTACTTGAAATCAATTTGTGCTCGTGGTATCTTTTTTATGCTGATTTATAAATAAGAAAGAAGGAAAAAATGACAGAAGTTAGAGTCAGAATTGCTCCGTCACCAAGCGGAAATTTGCACATCGGAACAGCAAGAACTGCATTATTCAACTATTTATTTGCAAAGAAAAATAACGGTAAATTTGTTTTAAGAATTGAAGATACTGATGCAGAACGTACAAGTCAGGCTTATATTGATAATATTTTTGACAGCTTAAAAGCTTTAGGTTTGAATTGGGATGAAGGTCCTGATGTAGGAGGTCCTTATGGTCCTTATACTCAATCAGAAAGATTTGATATTTATCCAAAATATGTACAAATGCTTTTAGACAAAGGTTTTGCTTATGAATGCTATTGTACTCCTGAAGAATTGGAAGCTGAGAAAAAAGAAGCAGCAGAAAATAAAAAACCTTATGTTTATACTAAAAAATGCTTAAATTTAACTGAAGAAGAAAAAGCAAAATTGAAAGCAGAAGGTAGAAAACCTGCTATCAGATTTAATATTGAAAAAGCTCAAAAAGCTTTCCATGAAACATCAATGTTGACTTTTGATGATATGGTAAAAGGCGAATTGCATGTAGATACAAATCTTTTAGGCGATTTCGTAATTATGAAATCTAACGGAACTCCTACTTACAATTTCGCAGTTGTAATTGATGATATGTTGATGAAAATTTCTCACGTAATCAGAGGAGAAGACCATATTTCAAATACATTCAAACAAATTTTGATATTTGAAGCATTAGGTGCAGAAGTTCCAAAATTCGGACACTTAGGTATGATTTTAGCACCAGACAGAAGTAAATTGTCAAAACGCCACGGTGCTACTGCAGTATCAGAATTCGTTGAAAAAGGGTATTTGACTGATGCTTTAATTAACTTTGTAGCATTATTAGGTTGGGCACCATCTGACGGTCAGGAAATTAAAACAGTTGATGAAATTGCAAAAGATTTCAGAATTAATGAAATTTCTTCTTCAAATTCAATTTTTGAATATGATAAATTGAATTGGATGAACAGTCATTATATAAAAATGCTTTCTATTCCAGAATTAAAAGAAAGATTAAAACCATATTTGACAAAATATAACTTGAATGAATTAACAGATGCTCAATATACTCGTATGGTAGAAATTACATATGAACCATTGACATTATTGTCAGATATTACAGATGCTGTTACATATTTCTTTGGTGAAGATGTAGAGTTTGATGAAAAAGCAAAAGAAACTCTATCTACTGAAGTTTCTCAAGATGTTCTAAAAACATTTATGGAACAAGCTAAAGATTGGGAATGGACTGAAGAAAATCTTCACGAAAAATTAGAAGCATTCAGAGCATTTTATAAAGAAAAAGGTGTTAAACCAAAAGTTACAATGTGGGCTATCAGAGCTGCAGTAACTGGTAGAACTTGTGGTGCCGATATGACAGCAATCCTTGCAATTATCGGTAAAGATAAAACATTTAATCGTGTAAAAAATGCTATGAAACAAGCAGTATAGTTTTCGATTAAAAACAAATAGTATAAAACGAGTTTGACTAAAAAGTCGGACTCGTTTTTAATTTTTAATAAATATTAATAATCTCCCGATAATTTTTAAAGTTATTATGATTTCTGTCGTAAATATTTATATATATGTATTGTTTCTTATAATTTGGGGATAAAGCTAATGGTTGATATTTACATTACTTCTGATGAGATAAAAAAATATATTTTTATGATCGTTTTGTTTAATGCAATTTTCCCGAAAGTGTTAGAACAAAGCGGAATGATGATTACAATTGAAGATGCAGAAGATTCTACAAATGTTCATAGAATGTGCTATGACAATTTTATTGCCAGATATGATATGTACGGATTAAACCAAATAGCAGAATAAAATAAAATTATATATCTGAGCGTTTTTTATCACTTTTTGTGATAATTAATTTTCCTGCTTCAATAGTATATTCAACTAAATCTGTTTCAGGGTTTACTTTTAGTAATTCAAGTATTGTTTTATTTACGGTAAGAGCCCAGCCGTTGCCGTTTCTCATTAGTTTTCTATACATATTAGCTCCTTATACTTACATTGTACCTGACAATATAGTATTAGATGTAATATTATATTTCTAACCATATATTTAATGGTTAAATGTATGGTCTATGAGTTTCTTAACAATTTGTATGGAAGTATGAAAATTTTTGAGCGGACGCTCCACGTCTGCTCTTTTCATGTTAAAATTTTTTTATGGAAGAATTTACACATTATACGGTAATGAAAAATGAGGCTGTCGATGCGCTTCAGTGTGAGAATGGAAAGATTTATGTTGATTGCACATTAGGCGGTGGCGGTCATAGCGGATTAATTTTGAGCAGAATTCAACCTGATGGAAGATTAATCGCTTTTGATGTTGATGATGATGCTATTCGAGCTGCTTCTGAAAGATTAAAGGATTATCAAAATTTAACAATTGTAAAAGATTCTTATGTAAATATTAAAAAAGTTTTACATAATCTTGGTATTGAAAAAATTACAGGTGGAGTTCTTTTTGATCTTGGAGCATCATACCATCAATTCCATAAAGGAGAAAGAGGGTTTTCCTTCTCTAAAGAAGCTCCTCTGGATATGAGATTTAATCAAGATGCAGATTTCTCAGCTTATGATGTTGTGAATTCATACAGTGAAGATGATCTTGTGAGAATTTTTTCTGAATATGGAGAGGAAAGATTTTCAAAAAGAATTGCCAAAAAAATTGTAGAACAAAGAAAGTTGAAAAAGCTTGAAACAACCGTAGAATTGGCTGATTTAATAGTGAATTGTACTCCTCACGTAAAGTCTACGATTCACCCTGCAACCCGCGTATTCCAAGCAATTCGTATAGAAGTTAATCAAGAGTTAACAAATGTAAAAAATACTCTGAATGATGTGTTGGATTTGTTGGACTTTGGTGCTATAATAAGTGTAATAAGTTTTCACTCTTTAGAGGATAGAATAGTGAAACACTTATTTAAATATCACTCGCAGAGGTGCCATTGTGATAAGTCTCAAATGATATGTCATTGTCCGCCTCCAATATTAGAACTGGTAAATAAAAAACCGATAATAGCGAGCGATGAGGAGATAAAAATAAATCCTCCTTCAAGAAGTGCCAAACTCAGAATAGCTAGATGTATAAGGCACTAGGGTGAGGTTAGAACCTGGGGTAGAAAATTGAATACAGCAAGAGTAAGAACATCAGAATTAGTAGTATCGGAAGAAAATTATTATAGTAAATCATATGTAAATAATCCGATAAGAGAAGACAATCAAGTAATTGAAGGTTATTTTCAAAAGGAGATTTCACAAAAAGCTATGGCTATCAGAAAAGTTAATAAAACATTATGTGGATTATTAGGAATTGCCGTAATTGTAGCTTTTATCGGTTATTATTTTGCGATGTCTAATGAACTTACTTTGAATAAACTTAGCCGTCAGATTACTACTTTGAATGATGAAAATGCTGAATTACAAAACCAGTTAGATCGTTTAAAATCATTTAACAATGTAGATAGCAAGATGATGCAGTATAACATGCTTCAAAAAGCTGCTAAAGTAATTGAAGTTCAAGCTGTTCATTCACCTGTTGCAGTTGATAAAAAGACAGAAAAAACTGCTTCTTTTAATTGGGCTATCGGATATTAATTATACTTTTGTTTGAAATTTCCCATACTAAAGTATGAATTTTTGTAAAATTCATTAAAGTTTTTTTTAAGTTGTGCCGTAAATAATTATGAAGGCATGTATGTAAGGAAAATTTCATGAAAAACGAAGAGAATAAAAATGGTGTGTCCCTCTTTTCACAATCTGATTATTTGATAGGACAAGATCCTATTGAAGAGATTTTTGCACTTAATTTAGGTGATTTTATTGCTGAAAATCTTATTTCTGAAGATTTGGCAAGAAAAATCGGTAATAGTGTAAAAGATAAAAAATCAGGTTTGATAAATCAATTAAAAGAATTGATTTCTATATATTCTTTACAAAATACTTTATGTGTTTTGAGTTTTGACAAATCAGAAGAGCAAGCTATTTATACATCAATTGCTCATTCTGTAAAACAAATGTTAGAAATTCAGGCATGTCATATTTATCTTGAAAAAAATAATGAATTAGATCTTGTAGGTACAACATCAAGTAGTATTGAAAAATTTCAAATAGATGAAAATACGCCGGCAGGTAGAGCATTTTTGGCTAAAGAATCTGTATTTGATAAAGATGTAACAGCAATTCCAATGCATTGTAATATAAAGTCTACTGGTGTAATTGTCTTAGAAAATTCAGAACAAATTAATCGTGAGTATATTGATCTTGTAGAAAGTATTGCTATTCTATTTGCAACATCAATGACTTTACAACATACTATCGATGAAACTAACAAATTGATTGATGATGAAAATTCATCTGCTTCAGATTTGCAGCATATGAGAGCAGAACTTACAGCGTTAATCGGAGATCTATGTGATTATCAGCAAAGTTTTGTTGAAAATCTTGCAAATGCTGTGGATACAAAAGGCGGATATAAAGTTTCTCATTCAAAAAATACAGCAAAACTAGCAAGACAACTGTGCAAACAATTAGGTTTAAATGAAAAAACAACTGATTTGATATATTATGCAGGTCTATTGCAAAATATTGGAAAAATAGCACTTCCGGAAAAAATCTTTGCTACAAATGGTAAATTATCTGCAGAAGAATTGCAAAAAATTCAGGAACACTCAAATATTGGAGTTCATTTATTAATGAATATCAATTTCTTGTCAGAAGTTGTCCCATATATAACTTATCAAAAGGAAAGATATGACGGAACAGGATCTCCTGAAGGTTTGAAAGGTCAATCAATTCCGTTTGGTTCAAGAATTATTGCAGTAGCAGATGCTTATTCTGCAATGACATCTGACAGACCATATAGAAAAGCAATGCCGGTTGATAAAGCATTAGAAATAATGCAGTCTGAAGCTGGGACAAAATGGGATCCTGTAGTTATTAATGCATTAGCAGATGCTGTAAAATAATCAACCATTTTATATATTGAAAGAGCCGTCAAAAATAATTTGGCGGCTCTGTTGTATATAAATTATTTTATAATACTGAATGCAACAATGTTATGAATTCCAATATTTAGCCAATCGTATTTGAAACAGACGTAATCATTGCAATCGCAATTATCTCCATCGCAGGTACAATAGTCTGAAAGTCTGCAAACTAAAGCATTTTCTAGCGTAATAAAGTCATCATGGCATTCTTCGCATTTGCCTTTAGGTAAAAATAGTTCTCCATCAATTTTTAAATGACCTGTGAATATGGTAATTTTGTTAGTTCCGCTTTCTTCAATGATTTTTGCAATTGATTTAATTAGATGTTTTGTCATAATAAATCTCCTATGTAATAATTTTCAATTGCAGTATAGGAAAATTTATTATAAATATAATCAGTCAGTGCAGCTAATCATAATTCTGTATTTTCTTAAAAGTCTAATTTATCAAAGTTACAAAAAATAAAGAATTTTGTTTTTTTAATATGTTTGTGTTACAATATTTGCAAGGGAATTAGTCTAATTAAGGGGAGAATATAAATAATATGGCTGATGGAATTACAGAAGTAACTAATGAGAATAATGCACAGGCTCAGCCTGTAGAAAAGATTGAAGTTAATGAGCTTCCGGATAATGACGAAGCCATTGAAACTAAAACTTCCCAATCTTATGATGCAAGTAATATTAGGGTTTTAGAAGGGCTAGAAGCTGTAAGAATGAGACCTGGTATGTATATCGGTTCAACTTCTCAAAGAGGTCTTCACCACTGTATCTATGA
>CAUDIU010000068.1 GCA_958449715.1 uncultured Clostridium sp.
TAAGTGGAGAAACATTAATTATTACAGATAATTTAGGACCAGTTGATAAAATCAAAGCAGCTTACCAAAAATATCATATGAACTTTATGAGAAAAGCTCGTTCATTATTTGGACTTGCTGCTAGTGCTGATTCTGGAGTTTTTATTATTAAAAAAGATATAGTTGATGAAATAGGTTCTATCGATTTTAAAGATATTAACACAGAATTAAAATACAGCATGCTTTTATCTAAAATAAAATGTCCTTGCACATATAATCCTAACATTCAAACTTATGTTGACACTGCAAATTATGAATTCAGAAAACCTAGATTATCTGCAAGATTAGACTTATTCAAAAATTGTTTCACTCAAATTTGGTCAAACAATTTTGTATTTGCAGAACACACTTTTTCACTATTAAACCCTAATATCTGGATGATATTAATTATATATGCTGTAATAATGAAACATTCTTACAGATACTACTTCTTTGTAGATTTTAAAATTGTTCTTTTCACCTTCTTAATACTTGTAGCAGGATTTGGAATTAGCTTAATCAATTCAAAACTAAGATTTAGAGAAATTGTATTATTATGTCTATATCCTATATATTCTCTATGCCATATAATAAAAAATCTTCCACCTGTAAGAGTTATAAGAGCTAAAATCACTCAAAGAGAAGAACTCCCAGAAGACACTGAAAAACTTGCAATAGAAGCTTTTGTAATGAACAATGCAGGTAGAGAATTACCTTGTAAACTTGAATTTATATCAGAATCAGGACTTGCCAAAATCAAATTTATGTATAAAAACAAAAAATTTGTAACAGGCAGACATCTTAGAATGATTGATGCTTTACAAGAAATCAGACAAAAATTATATGATTACGGTTTTGTTCTAAAAATATGCAGCTGCTGCAAATACTTTACATCAAACGTAGACGGCTCTACTAATATGTTGAAAGGTTTCTGTAACAGTGATTATCCAAGCCCATCAATAAACGGACAAAAACCAACACTAATTTGGAACTCTTGTACTGATTTTGAACCGGCAAAAGTAACAAACTTACTGGAAGAAATGGCTAACGAACAAGAGATTGAGGGATAATCTCATTAAGCATATAAAAAGATCCGCATACTATTTTTAAATAATCTTGCGGTAATTTATCCAACGATTTAAAAATTTTAGAAGGAAACTCACAAGACTCCTGTAACTCTTTTATAGAACAGGAGTTTTGATTATTAAAATGATAAAAATAAATTTCATCACCTTTAGAAAATAATATTTCCATCATTTTTTTATAATCCTTATTTCTTAAACAGCCAAACACAAAACAACGTTTTGAATTTGGAAAATACAAATCTAAACTTTCTCGAAGCGCCATAGCCCCATTTGGATTATGAGAACCATCAATAATTAAATTGTCCTTACATATTTGAAATCTACAAGGGTGCTTAACTTTTTTAATTCCTTCTTGGATAATTTCTTCTGGAATATTTGGGAATACATGTCTCACAGCAGTCAAAGCCAGTGATAAATTCTCTTGCTGACAAGTACCTTTTAATGCTAAATTTGTAGGATCTTCAAAAGGTGCAACCATTACAAATAAAGAATTACATTCATCTGCTCTATCTTTTATTTCTTCATATCCTTCACAAGTAAATACAGGACAATCAGGTTTAATAATCCCAGCCTTTTCAAACGCAATTTTAGATCTTGTATTTCCTAATCTTTCAGTGTGGTCTAAATCAATATGAGTAATTATTGCACAAAGATTTGATTTAATAACATTTGTAGCATCAAATCTACCGCCTAAGCCTGTTTCTAAAACAACAACTTCAACATTATTATCAGAAAAATATTTAAACATAACAGCAGTTAATATTTCAAATTCTGTCAAATGTATATTATTTTCATCTGCAATTTTCACAATTTCAAATACATAATTTGCAAAAACATCTTTTGAAATATCCACACCATTAATTTTAATTCTTTCTGTGTATTCAAAAATATGCGGACTTGTATACAAACCTGTTTTTATTCCTGCACAATTCAAAATCGATGCAATTATCGCACAAACAGATCCCTTACCATTAGTTCCTGCAACATGGATACATTTAAGATTATCTTGTGGCTTCCCCAATAAATCCAATATCGAAGAAATTCTATCAAGACCTAAATTAATATAAAATTTACCTTGAGAAGTCAATAAATCTATTGCATTTTTATAATTATTTTCCATTTGCAATTTCTCTTAATTGTTCAACAATTTTTTCAGTACCGTCTAATTTCGCTAAAGCAAAAGAATTTTTTTGTAATTGTTCTAGTTTTAGTCTGTCATTTACCAAAGATAAAACCGCTTCTTTTAAAGTATTTTCATTAATTTCATTATCTTCAATATATAACCCTGCATTTTTTTCAACCATAAATTTTGCATTCTTACGTTGATGATCAGCAGCTGCATGAGGATATGGAACAAAAATAGGAGCAATAGCTGATGCACATATTTCAGAAATACTCAAAGAACCTGAACGAGATACAGCGATATCAGAGGCTTTTAAAACTGATACCATATCTTCAAAATAAGGTCTAATAATAATATTAGAATCAATCTCATATTCAGGGTAAATACGAATTAACTGTTCTAAAACTCTTTCATAATTCTTTTTACCAGTCTGAAAAATTATTTGCAAATCATAATCTTTTGAAAAAGATCTTAATGTCTCCACAGCAGCATTGTTAATAGATCTTGCACCTTGAGATCCACCCATAATACAAAGCGTCAATTTATCCTTCAAGCCTAGAGATTTTCTAGCATCTTCTTTAGATAAATTCTTAAAAGCTGAACGAATAGGATTTCCATTGACCTTACAATTAGCATTACTTATAGAGTTACAAGCACATTCAAATGCAACAGACACACATTTTGCATCTTTAGAAAGTCTTCTTGTAACTAATCCAGGCTGAGCATCACAATCATGCATCATATAAGGAACATTTAAAATACGACAAGCCATTAAAGCAGGTGCAGAAACATATCCACCAGTTCCAAACACAGCATCAGGCTTATATTTTTTAATATAATAACAACATTTCATAACAGCAATACTAAGCTGAACAATCCATTTTAAAAGTTCAAAACATATTTTTCTAGGCATACCATGAATATTTATTCCTAAAAATTGATATCCTTTTTGAGAAACAATATCAAATTCTAGATTTTTAGGATTTCCAATATAATAAATTTCATCGCCTTTTAAACTTTCCGCAACAGCAATTGCCGGATAAATGTGACCGCCTGTACCTCCACCTGTTATAAAAAATCTACTCATTAAAATCTATTCCTTATCTTTTTAATTCTTTTTTTAGATATATTTAAAAGTATTCCTACCATAATCAAAGACACGATTAAAGAAGAACCGCCATAACTGATAAATGGCAGCGGAACACCTGTTGTCGGCAAGAATGAACTTGCAACACTCATATTCATAAATGCTTGGAATGTAATAGAAAAAGTAATCCCGACAGCCAACAATTTTCCATACATATCAGGGCATCTTGCCGCAATCACAAACCCTCTTTGCATAAATGTAAAGAAAAGCCCGATTACCAAAATACACCCAACAAGCCCTAATTCTTCTGCAATAATTGCAAAAATAAAGTCTGTATGACATTCAGGCAAATATGATAATTTTTGTATTGATCCGCCATATCCGACACCGCTAAAACCTCCTGATGCAAAAGCAATAAGAGATTGAATAATATTATAACCAGCCCCCAATGGATCTGATTCAGGGTGTCTCCAAGTTTTTATACGCTGCAACTGATAAGGTTTAATGATTGTCGTAAGCCCGATTACCAATGTAACAAACATTGTACCGACACAGCTTAAAAACAACTTCATAGAACCACCAGCAGCCATATACATAACAACAGTTGTCATTCCAAGTAATATAACCATTGACAAATTAGGCTGAATAAAAATTAATCCTGCCATCGCAATTATTGGGAAAAATGCCCATACCCATTTATTTTGGTCAAACAAATTAGCATCTTTTCTAAAAGCACTTGCCAGCAACAAAACAACAGCCGGTTTTGCAAACTCAGAAGGTTGCAATTGAAATCCAGCAATATTAATCCAACGTTTAGCACCGTTTACAACAACACCTAAAGGAGTAAAGTCAACTAAAAATAAAGATAACAAAATCGCTGACATTATTATTACATTCCAATCTGAAAGTTTTTTATAATCATAATTCATAAAAAATTTCAAACCGAAAAAACCTACAACAAAACAAATCAATTGTTTTATCAAAAATTGAGCGGGATTACCTCCTTCATCTAAACATTTAGGAGCTGTAGCTGAAAAAATAGCTAAAAAACCTATTATGACAAGGAAAGCTACGACAATTAAAAGAGTCTTGTCAGGAGATGAAATTATAATACTTTGAATAGGCTGATCGCCTCTATTATCATGAGGTTCTCTTCTAATTGATCTTTGATAAGACATATTCTTTGAATACCTTTCCTCTTTCCTCATAGCCGCTAAACATATCGAAACTTGCACATGCTGGAGATAACAATACAACATCTGGATTTAATTCAATAGACTTATCTATTGCATCTTGCATTGTACTTTCTCTTATTATGCTATCAAATCCGTTAGTTCTCAAATTTTCTTCAAATCTGTCTGCTGCTTCACCTATCAAAATAACAGTTTTAATATGTTTTTTTATAGCGTCACAAAATTCTTTTAAATCAGTATTTTTATCGCGTCCACCTGCAATTAAAGCCACATCACAATTGTTAAAAGAATTTATAGCAACTAAACTAGCTTCAGGATTTGTCGCTTTAGAATCGTTATAGAAAACAATTTTTCCACTTTGTGCAAACTTTTCCAGTCTATGTTCTGGAACCTTAAATGACATTATTGATGATTTTATGTCATCATTTGAAATACCTTCCAATTTAGCAACAATTACTGCACACATTACATTTTGATAATTATGATTTCCAATTAATGGACAATCTTTTAAATCAATAATTTTTTCAACTTTGCCATCTCTTTTGAAAAATATTGCCTCATCTTTTATAAATGAACAATTATCTCCAATTTCTCCATCAAATAAAAATACAGTTCCGTCACATTCTTTAGAAAATTCTAAAAGCCTTTCATCTTTAGCATTTAAAACTGAAAAAGCAGGAGCTTGAGGTGATTTAAAAATCTTAGCTTTTGCTTTAAAATAATTTTCCAAACCACCATGCCAGTCAATATGATCAGGTGTAAAATTTGTAAAAACTGAAATTTGAGGCTGGAACGCATTACTGTATTCTAATTGAAAAGAACTGCATTCACAAACCATAAAATCAACATCTCTATCCAACAAATCGCAAGGAGGTACTCCATAATTCCCGCAAGGTTCAGCTTTGTACTCACTTGATAAAATATGAGCAGTCAATGCTGTTGTTGTTGTTTTACCATTTGTACCTGTAATTGCAACAAAAGGTGTTCCTGTCTGCGTATATGCTAATTCAATTTCAGAAATAACTTTAATCTTATATTCTTTTAATTTATTCATTATCTCAGAACGAGGTGGAATTCCAGGACTTGTAACTGCGATATATGAATCTTTAATAAATTCATCACTATGTCCACCCATTTCAATATTTATACCAAGAGCTCTTAATTCTTTTAATTTTTCAGCATCTTCCGGTTTTTCATCTCTATACTCTGTAATATAAACATCTGCACCTTGACTGTTTAAATACTTCGCAGCAGATATACCACTTTTTGAAAAGCCTAATACCAAAACTTTTTTATCTAAAAATTTCAAATTTGGACATATTGATTTCATTATAAAATACCTCTATTAAATAAGACATAAAGAATTATTGCGCTAATTGATAAAATTGCTGAAACGAGCGCAAAAACACAAACAATTTTCTTTTCACTCCATTCACATAATTCAAAATGGTGATGAATAGGTGCCATTTTAAAAACTCTTTTACCTGTTGTTTTGAAACTTGTAACCTGAATAATAACAGACAATGTTTCCATAACAAAAACACCTGCAATTAATACAAGCAAAATTTCAAATTTACCCATAACTGCAACAGTTCCTAACAAACCACCAATTGCTAATGACCCTGTATCACCCATAAACACTTGAGCTTTAGGTTTATTATATTTTAAAAATCCAGCTAAAGCTCCAGCTACACAAGCAGAAATTATTGCAGCTTCAGGATATCCTGAAAATAAACAAATAAGCGCACAAGCCAAAAATGAAAAAATACCTGTAGATGCAGCTAATCCATCTAAGCCATCAGTCAAATTATAAGCATTAGATGCACCTGTAATTACAAATACTGCAAACACTGGGTATAACCAACCTAAATGTAAAACATAATGACCAATTGCAACATCACCTGCACTTGCTTTTGACATCATCAAATACAAAGTAGGTAACATTGCAATTGCTATTTGTCTTAATAATTTTCCTCTCGGAGTAAGACCATCATTACCTTTACCTTTAATTTTTATATAATCATCTTGAAAACCTGCAAATGTATAAAATAATAAAGTTAAAAGAATGATAAATGCTTCGGTATTAAGTCTTTGCGCCATTGCAAGAGTAATAATAGAACCCAAAATTATTGCCAGAATTATAAAAATTCCGCCTGTAGTCGGTGTCCCCTGTTTTTTCGCGTGTGCTTCGGGAGCACAATCTTTTACATATTGACCAATCATGTGCTTTCTCAAAAAATCAATATATGGTACTCCGAAAAGCAAACATAATATTAAACCTAGTAAAAACGCAACTGCAAGCATTATCATATTTGTTATCCCTCTTTCACTACTTCTTTATTATTTTTAATATCTATAACTGGAGATTTTTCATCACCTTTTAAATTCTCAATTATTTCTTCAAACTTCATTGAACGAGAAGCCTTTAAGAATATTGTAATACCAGCATTCAGATTATCAAGAATGTAACGAGATGTTGCAATATTATCTTCAAAATGCATTACATCAAAACCATATTTTGAAAGTTCTTCTCCAATATATTCAGCTAAATTCCCAACAGTTAAGAATTTAACATCTTTCCCTTTAAACTTTTTACCAATAAATTCTCCAACTTCTCTATGAAATTCAATTTCATTTTCCCCTAACTCACCCATATTTCCTAAAATTACAACAGGATTAGGATAAAGTTCAATAAATGTAGATACAGAAGCCTTCATTGATTCAGGATTAGCGTTATAACTATCATTTATAATATTAAAGCCTGCAACATTTTGAGCTTCCCAACGCTTTTCTATCGGGTGATATTTTAACAAACCTTGTCTTATTTCATCATAAGACATACCAAGCATATACCCTATTTCAATCGCTGATAGAGAATTTTCGATATTATAATCGCCCTCAACATTTAACTCATATTCTTTATCTTTATATACAAATTTTGAATAACCAGTTCTTTTTTCTATAATTTTCACATCTTTAATTGAATAGAAAACTTTTTCTCCCAAAAAATTTGCAAATTTTTTAATTCTATCATTATTATTTGCAATAAGAGCTCTTTTCAAAAACTTAGTAATCTCACATTTAGCTTTCGCAATATTATCAAGACTACCTAAACGCCCAATATGAGCAGAACCTGCATTGGTAATTACTGCATAATCTGGTTCTGCATATTTTGTAATCAATTCAATTTCTCCAAGACCTCTCATACCCATTTCAACAATTAAGACTTGAGTATCTTCAGGCATTGAAAGTACTGTCTGACAAAAGCCTATTTCATTATTATGATTTGAATAAGTTTTATGTGTTCTGAATTTTTCAGCAACAACTGAATACACCATTTCTTTAGTTGTAGTTTTACCTGAACTGCCTGTAATACCTATTACAATAGGATTATATTTTTTACGTGCATAATTTGCAATATTCAAATAAGCAGTGAGAGTATCTGAAACTTTCATTGAAAAATCAGAAGGGCAATCATCTTTTGTACAGAAACAACCTGCAGCACCAGCCTCAATAGCCTTATCACAAAAATTCTCACCATCAAAACTTGCGCCTTTTAAAGGTAAATATATATCTCCGGCTTTTATTGTTCTAGTGTCAGTAGAAATTTCATATTCGCCATCTAAATTCCCTTTTACTTGAGCACCAGTAGCTGCTCTTAATTCTTCAACAGTAAATTTCATTTTCAAAAAATTCTCCCTCTTAAATAATTTTAACCCAAACAAAACACTAAAAACACAAAGTTAATAAATGTTAATAGTGCTTGACAAGAGGCATTGAGCAAGTGATAATATTGATGTATTAGTATGCGGTAACTCGTTAATAATTTTTCAAAAGCTTTTAAAGCAAACCAGATGCGAGGGACAAGTCATTCTGAAACATATAAAACGGAGTAAATTTACCCGAGTGCATTAAACTAATCAAAACTTGCAAAAAGATATGTTTCAAAACTGATCGAAACCGTCAAAAGGCGGCACAAAAAATCCCGTAAGCTGTAATGAAAAAACGAAACCCAAGTAGAAAGGAAAAACAAACATGTTCGCAATCGTAGAAACAGGCGGAAAACAATATCAAGTAGAAGAAGGAAGATATCTTGATGTTGAATTATTAGACGGCGAAAAAGATTCAAAAGTAGTTTTTGATAAAGTCGTAATGATCGTTAACGGTAAAAAATCTAAAGTAGGACAACCTTACGTTGCAGGTGCTTCTGCTGAAGGTACAATCGTTAAACATGACAAAGAAAAGAAAGTTATTGTTTACAAACAAAGACCTAAAAAAGGTTACAGAAAAAAACAAGGACACAGACAAGGCTTCACAAGAGTAATGATTTCTAAAATCAGAACATCAGCTCAGAAAAAATCAGCAGAAACAACTGAAGAAGCTTAATCAAAACAAAAAAGTAATACAAAAATAATTACAAGGAGAATATAAAAATGGCACATAAGAAAGGTATGGGATCTACCCGTAACGGTCGTGACTCCGAAGCGAAGCGTTTAGGCGTAAAAAAATTCGGCGGAGAAATCGTTAAAGCTGGTAACATTCTTGTTCGTCAAAGAGGAACAAAAGTACATCCTGGTAACAACGTAGGTATCGGATCAGATGATACTTTATATGCTTTAATTGACGGCCAAGTTAAATTTGAAGCTCACAGACGTGACAGAAAACAAGTTAGTGTTTACGCTGTGTAACTAAAATTAAATAGAAA
>CAUDIU010000069.1 GCA_958449715.1 uncultured Clostridium sp.
TTTACTTGATGAACTTACAATTCCTATTGTAACAAACAATGCCAATATTAATACTACAGCACCAATTACTCCATATAATAAAGGCTTATTTTCAAGTATTTTCTGAAAGTCCATTCTTCTCCCTCTTTACAAGCATTAATTATTTAATTTATTCCAAGTCTGTTTATCTATGTTTACTTATTTTATACCTGAATTTGCATAACTTTGTCGTATGCTTGGATTACTTTACCAGTAAGTTGAGTTGCAACGTTAATACTAATTTCAGATTTTGCCATAGCTGTCATTACATCATGAATATCAACATTACCACTACCAGACATAACATCTTTTAGCAAATTATCAGGAGCATTCAATTCTGTATTCAGATTTTCAACCAATCCTGACATCACTTGTTTAAAATCAGGAGATGCTTGATCTTCTACTCGCGAAATTCTTGCAGATGGCATATTACCTACACCTGTATCCAACTTTGTATGTTGAATTCTACCTGCTAAATCATATTGCGGATAAAAGCTGTTATACATTATTGCCTGCCTTTCTATATTTATAATAGCGTATATTTTAAAAATTTATACACCTAACAGGCAAAAATCATCCAAATTCAGTAGAGAAATTACTAAATTTAAGCCAAATTTACTACCTGTCTTGCATGGCTTTAATGATTTTCAGCAAAAAATCAAGATTTTAATTAATCTTCTTCCAATTCTCTTCTAATATCATCTACTGTCACATGAAGAATTGGAGAATTTTCATCTTTTCGCAAAACTACATTTGTAATCCCAGATTGTACAATAAATCTTTTACACAAAATGCAAATAAAATTGTGCCCCCAAATATACATTGTAGCACCTTTGCATCTATCTTGACCTGCCTGAATTATAGCATTTTGTTCTGCATGAATTGACCTGCAAGTTTCATATCTTGTCCCTGAAGGAATATTATGTTTAATTCTATAACATTCTCCTCTTTCATAACAAGATTCAACTTTTGATGGAGTTCCATTATACCCGGTTGCTTTTATTTTTTTATCATCTCCTACAATTACAGCTCCAACTTGTGCTCTTATACAATTAGATCTGCTTGCACAGGTCTTTGCCAAGTCTAAAAAATAATCTTCCCATGATTTGATTTCCATATTCTTTCCTCCGTTTTTATTCTAGTATAAAATAATACCCCTTGCAAATAATCTTTTATATAATATTATGAGGATATGCTTAATTTATTTAAGAGAGGCTCATTGAAAACTATAGACAAAATTTCTTTAGACAAAGAAATAGAAAACTATAGTATGAGCGGAGTTACAGGTGATGAAAACGGTTTAATAATTTCTCTTACATCTTTTCCTCAAAGAATGTATGAAATTCACTATACCCTATACTCTTTACTTACTCAATCAGTGAAGCCTGCAAAAGTTATCCTATGGTTAGGAATTGAGCAATTTCCAAATAAAGAAAAAGATATCCCTGAAAAGGTTTTGAAACTAAAAGAAAATGGACTTACAATAGGCTGGTATAAAAACCTACGTTCTTATACTAAACTAATTCCAACATTAACAAATTATCCAAATAATATTATTGTTACTGCAGATGATGATATTTATTATGAAAAAGATTGGCTTGAAAAACTAACAAAAAGCTATGAAGAAAACAAAAATTGCATTATCTGTCATAGAGCACACAGAGTTAAAACTAAAAAAGGAACTCTTGCACCTTATAAAAAATGGCCTAAAAAAATTAAAGGCGGAAAAGC
Organism: uncultured Clostridium sp.; assembly: GCA_958449715.1. Taxonomy (GTDB): domain Bacteria; phylum Cyanobacteriota; class Vampirovibrionia; order Gastranaerophilales; family Gastranaerophilaceae; genus Stercorousia. The sequence continues at coordinate 1,750 of CAUDIU010000069.1, forward strand.
ATCTTACATGAATTTCTTAACAGGTGTAGGCGGAGTTTTATATCCTCCAAATTGTTTATACAAAGACATTTTAAATGAAGATTTATTTATGGAATTAGCACCCAAAGCTGATGATGTATGGTTCTGGGCTATGGCAGTCTTAAATCACACAAAAATCCTTGTAGTTAAAGATTGGATTAGAGAACTAACCTATGTTAACCCAGAAAGAGAAAGAGGGTTAACAAATGAAATTACATTATTTTCATCCAACAAAAAAGGCGGAAATGATTTACAAATAGAAAATGTCATAAACCATTATCCGCAAATATTAGATATTTTAAAAGAAAAAATTTAAAATTTTAATTATTGTCTGTAATTTCTAATACCAGTTGTAATCATTGCAATACCATATTTATCACAGACTTCAATAAGTTTTTGATCTTTGATTGCTCCTCCTGGCTGAATTATCAAACTTATTCGACCTTGTATTGCAGAGTATATACAATCCTCAGCCGGCAAGAAAGAATCTGAAGCTAAAACAGCTTCTTTAGATCCGTCACAAGCATAATTTAAAGCCCAGTCTACAGCTGACAATGCATTCGTTTGACCTTGAGCAATTGCAACAGATTTAAAATCTCTGGCAATTACAACAGAATTAGTCTTAGCATGTTTAACAACTTTCCAAGCAAAAATAGCATCTTCTATTTGTTCTGCCGTTGGCTTTTCTCTTGTTACGACTTTAAACATATCTTTATCTAATTCACTGTTATTTCTATCTTGTACTAATGCTCCAAAAGGAGTTAGAATAACTTCTTCAACAGTTAATCTTCTATATTCCTTCAATGGAGTATTTAATTTTACAAGTTTAATTTCAGAATTATCACTAAATAACTCTAGAGCTTTTTCATCGTAATCTGGTGCAACAACAACTTCTACAGCCATTGAATTTAAGTGCTTTGCAACCTCTTCATCAACAGTTTTTGAAAATCCTACAGTACCATAAAATGAACTAACAGGATCACAATCGAACGCTTTTGTATAAGCTTCATATAAAGATCGGCCTAATGCAACGCCACAAGGTTTTGTATGACGGATAATTGACACACAATTTACATCATAAAATTCACTAATTAAATTAGTAGCCTCTGTTACATTTAAAATATCATTAAAAGTTAATTCTTTACCATTTACAACCTCATAATCAATCATTCTGTCAGTTTTATAAATGGCACCTTTTTGATGAGGATTTTCACCGTATTTCATATCTTTTAATTTTTCAAAACTAAATGTTTTAAAAGGCTTTTCCCCTGTTTGTTCTGATAATTTTGAACATATTAACCTGTCATAATTAGCTGTAAAATTAAATGCTTTAACTGCTAATTTCAACCTGCCAAAATCGTTTGCGTTTAAAGCTACATAATAATCAACTTTATCAATTATTACAGTTACATTTTTATAATTTTTTGCACCAGCTCTTAATATTGCGACACCCGCAATATCAATTTTACTAAGCATTTCATCTACATCAGCAGATTCCAAAGCAAGTTTTTCAAACGGGCAAATATTAACAACTACCATATCAAATGATTTTATTGCTAGTCTTTCTAATTCATTTAACTCCTTGGAATCTGAGCTATTTGCCAATATCCCTGCAAAAATTGTTTCATTAATTGCGGCAAAATCCTTTGATAAAAAACCAGAAGAATTTGAAAACTCTGCAACATCAATTACATCTATCTCTGCACTTTTCAAAAATTCATAAGTATCGCCACCTGCGACAATTTCGTAATCAAACTTCTCAACTAAATTTTTTGCAAAATCTATTAAGCCAACTTTGTCATATACACTAATAAATGCTCGTCTTTTCATATAGTTTCCTCAATTTCAATATAATTTTTTATTATAGCACTATTATAAAAAATTGATATTTTCTTAGCATTTCGTAACTATTTGTTGATTTTCTTGAAATTATTTCTTTGCTATATTATAATTAATCAGTGAAAGAGGGTAATGATGGTAAGTAATAGAATAACAGAAGGCGTAGGGAAAAAGATAGTTGAAGCCCTAAAAAAACAGTCAGATATTGAAATTCAAAATGTAGTTGAAAATCCTGTTCCAGTTATCGAAGAACAACAAACATTTAATAATGATACTGAAATAGAATACACTACTGAACAAGAAGACGATTTTGAAGCTCAACAACCTTCAGAAAATCAAATTGAATTTGAACAGAATGAAACTTCAGATTACCAAAATGAATTTTCTAATCAAAATATTCAAAATTTCTCTCAACCATCAATATTAACTCCTCCCCCAATTATTGAAAAAGAACCATTTGCTAATGACTTAGAAGGATTTGAAATTCCTACCAATATAGCTGTACTAAAACAATTAATAAACCAACTTCCAGCTGGCGTTTCAAAACAAACAGGTGCACAAATTATTAAACAAACAATGGAAGCCCTTGGAATTTCAATGAAAAGTGTTCTTCAAGAAGCTCAACAAGTACAAGAAAGTTTAAATAATTCTGCAAGAGAATGTCAAACATCTATTATGGAATACAAAAAACAAATAAATGTTCTTGAAAAACAATCACATAAACTTCAAAGACAATATGCAGCACTAAATGATATAATAAGTTTATTTATTCAAACAAATATATAAAAAAAACGGCTTAAATGCCGTTTTTTTTATATTCTTTAAGCGAATTATCTATATGAGAATGAACTTTGAATATTCTTATCAATCATACCCAGACAAGACTGATATTCTGCATCAATCATCTTCAATCGAGATTGATATTGCAACATTTGCATATCCAACTTCTGTTCTAAAACTTTCAACTTAGCTTGCCGTTGTTGAAGCATCTTTGTAGTCGGAGACTCAGGATCATAATCATTACCAACCTGCATCAAATCACTTACAGATTGTGACAACCCCATTTTGGTTTGAGTAATCAACTGGATTTTATATTCCAAGTCCAATCTTTGTTGTTGAAGATACAATAATCTGATTTGTGAGGTAATTAATCCCATTTTTATCTACCTTTACCTTGTTTCATTGAGGTGATTGCCCCTCAAGAAAGTGTGCTGATTATTTTCTGCAATCAGCTGTTCCATTTTTTGAAACTGATGACGGTGATAATTTAATCTGTATTGTGCCATCTTTCGTTTCTTATTCATTGTAAGGAATTCTTTTATTCCTTCTACAAATGAATTTGACATTGCTTTTATAGGATTTTTCCTTATCAGGAAATTTTTTGAATATAACAAGAAATCTATTAATCTTTTTATATTCATTTCTAAAGTATCTCGAAGCATTTTTCTCCTTACACTTTAGACCTACATGTATATTAAAACAATCTACACTCAAATATTGCCATGCACATGGATATTTGCTTAACATGTCTTAATCTTTTGTAGTCTATAGTTATTCATACCTAATATTTAACGGATAAATTTATTAAAACTTTAATAAAAATAAAAAAACTTGTAAAATAATTTTACAAGTTTTGAATAGCTTTACTATCACCATCGATAGATTCTTTAAGCATCTTTTTAACAACATCGCCCTGAGTATCGAGCATTTTACAAACTGTCTCAATATTACGAACTTTATTTGATAATATAGTATCTGCATTAGCGGTAATATTACCGGTTACATTCTGATAAGCAGCTAAAGCAGCAGATGATGTTCCTTGCATCAAGTTACCCATAACAATTGCAGGTAAACCATATTCCCCTAAATAAGGAGCAGCAGCTTGCATAATACCACCCCAACCGGAAATTACACCAGCTACAGGTAATACGATATTTTTCATTGAAAAGCCGTAACCATTTGCAGCACCAAGGCCATAAGCTGCAGCACTTGCAACATCAGCAATACCACCAACACCTGATGCATAACCAGTAGCAACACCAGATTCTGTACCCCAACCACTTACGATAGATGATGCTGCGCCAGTAGCATAACCATCTAATCCCCAAGATACAGGAGCTGCCCCTGATGGAAAACCTGAATAATTATATAAAGAATCAATCCCGTAAGAAGATCCTCCATTAAATTTGGAAGCATAAGAAGTTCCCGGTATATTCATTGATTCAGAAGCACCAAATACAGTTGCAAATGAAGATGGAGCAAACAAACTTGCCAAATTATATAAAAATCCGCCAGTTGCACCAAAGCCAGATCCAAGTCCATTACCAGAAACTGTTAAATCTCTTAATTGGTCATAAGTTTCCCATAATTGAGCTTTTGCATCACCACTTGCTGAGCCGAATTTATTTGCTATTACTAAGTAACTATCATTTTTATAAGCCATTTGAACCTCTTATATATATTATTCGAATGTTTTGAATGTAGATTCGATATTCTTTTCAATAACTTTTTTAACAGCTTCCATTTCTGTTTGTAAAGCTTCTTGTTCTGTATCTAACTGTCTTAATCTCAATTCAAGAGTTCTATCTTGTTCTTGAATTTTTTCTGTTTTTGCGTTGATATCTGCAATTTTCTTTTCGTATACTTGCATATCATAATTATATTGATTCATTGCATCATTATATGCATTTTCATCAGTTACAGTTTCTGTATTCAAAGCATAAGTTGCTGTAGAATCTTCAAATCTAATTGACTGAGGTCGACCAGAATCATCTAAATCAACAAAAGCTTTTTCTGTAGTTTCTATTTTTGTTTTTACATTTTCTGCATAATATGATGTTAGTTTTCCTTGATTTTCTGTAGGTTTTGTAGGATCAGGAGCTGTGATAGCTGCAGAAGTTAAATCTTCTAATGAAGCAAAATAAGTTCTTCCTTGATATTGCCAAGTATAGATATTATCAGAAGATGCAATATTTTCATCAGGGAACTGTTCACAAATTTCTTCATAAGCAGCTTTTTGATTTGGATCAGTCGGATCATATTTTGATACTTCACAGTTTCCTACATATGTTGGAACACCAGATTCAACTGAATAATTTTTAGCATCACCAGTACCTGCAACTGCATTATCTAGTTCAGTTTTTGTTGTAAATTTCATACTGCCATCAGTATCAGTATATACAAACAAATTATCTAAATCTTCATTTTTCAAATCAGGATAATCTTCACATATTTTTTCAAAATTATCTCTTTGATCTTTATTTAACGGATCATATTTATTAACAGTATTACCACCAATAGTATAAGAATCATTAACATCATCATAAGCAACATCTGCTTGCGCAATAGTCCCTGATGTTCCTTTTGTATCTAATACAATTTGTGGATTAGCTTTATTTGTCCTAATTCCAGTATAAACATCTGAATAATGATAATGAGTTACTAAATAATTATAATTAGGATCATCAGTAATTTCTGTCATATTAGTAATTGTCTCATCATAAGTCCCTTCAGTATATGAATACTGTGTTGTTGTATAATCTTGTGTACTCGGAGCTGTAGGAACTTCTAATGCAAGCAGTTCATTAAATGTATTAGCACTTTGATTTGCTAATGCCGTACGAGCTTGATTTATCTGTTGTCCTTCATATTCAACGTTAGTTTTTCTAGCTGTTAAACCTAAATATCTTGCCTGTGAAGCTGCCATACCCATAGGGCTACTCTCCTCTTAAAATTACTACCTTACAATTAGTCTTATAATAATGTTTTTTGAAAAGTCAACATTACTATAAAAATTATACGGTATTAATTTAAAAATATATATAGAAATAGTTGTAAAATCATACATTTGAATGATAAAAATTTGAATATTTCGCATAAAAAAAGTAGAGTCCTAAAAAGGACTCTACTTTTTATTAAACAAAACTATTCTTCTGTCTGTTCCGAATCATTTGAACCGATTTTTTCTTCATTTACGGTTAAAGCAATACGTTTATCAGTAGGATTAAATTTCAAAATATAAGTATCTATTTTATCACCTACTTGCAAAATGCATTCTTTTTGGTTTTGTAATTCAACAACTTCAGCATGAGGTAAAAGAGCTTCAACACCAGGGAACACTTCTACAAATGCTCCAAAATGTTTAATTCTTGTAATTGTACCTTCAACTTTATCGCCTTCTTTAATTTGTTTTTCTGCTTCTAACCATGGATCTGGTTCTAAGTTCTTCAAACTTAAAGATACTCTTTGTTTATCGTGATCAACGGCAATAACTTCAACATCAATTTTATCACCAACATTCAAAATATCTGTAGGATGATCAATCCATCTCCAAGATAATTGAGAAAGTGGTAATAAACCATCAATACCGCCTAAATCAATAAAAGCACCGAAATCAGTAATTCTAACAACATCACCTTTTACAATTTGACCAGGTTCAATTTGAGAGAATACATTTTTTCTTGCTTCTACTGCGCTATCTTCATAAACTTTTTTATTTGAAAGAATGAAATTATTTTGTTGAGGATCAAGAGTTAAAATTTTCAACTCAATTTTACCGCCAACTTCTAACTCATTTTCTTTAACTCTTAATTGTGAAGAAGGGATAAAACCTCTAACACCTGAAATATCAACTAAAACACCGCCTTTAACAATACCTGCGATAGTACCAAGAATTGTTTCGTCAGCTTCTTTAGCTTTTTCAAGTTCTTTCCAAGCATAAGCAAGGTCAACTTTCTTTCTTGAAAGTAAGAATTTTCCATCTTCATCTTCTTCTCTGATGATTAGGAATTCATATTCTTCACCTTTTTTGAACTTATCTTCAACATTTTCATCTTTATCGACAGCTTCACGAGTAGGAACAACAGCGATAGTTTTAGCGCCAATGTCTACCATTACTCCTTGACTATCATAACCACAAACGATGCCTTTTACTAAATCACCTTTTTGAAACTTGTAATCATATTGTTTCAATAATTCTTCAAAATCTAACTCACTTGATGTCATTTTTACTCCAATTGTCATACGACACTAATCTGTTACTATTGTGACTATTGTAACAAATGATTAAAAATTTGTAAAGATTTTTGTAAATTCTTTTAACAATTTTAACAGCACAATACACGTGAGATGTTATCCTCTCACGTGTCATATATGCTTTACAGTTCTATGCTTTCAGAGATTTTATCAATTCTGAAATTGTGTTTTCTTGAATTTCTATTTCAGAAATTCTTGCTTTTGTTTGTTCAATTAGCTCTTTAGGGGCATTAGCAACAAACTTAGGGTTATTAATTCTGCCTAATAGAGATTTCTTTTCAGCAGTAAGTTTGTCCAATTTCTTTTGCTGACGAGCAACTTCAGCATCTAAATCAATTAAATCAGCAAGAGGTAATATAATTTTTGAAGCAGAAA
>CAUDIU010000070.1 GCA_958449715.1 uncultured Clostridium sp.
TTACAGATACTCTCATTCCATTTAATGTCATATTATCTGCAAGAAGTCTTTGAAATATAAGACCAAAACCTGCAGGAAATACAATATAAGGTGTTACAAGCCCAAATGCTAAAGCACATGCAACTGCACGTCTATCCAATTTTAATTTATTCATTACATAAATTAAAGGCGGAATAATTACAGGGATAAATGCAATATGCACAGGTATCAAGTTTTGAGATGCACACGCAAGCAAGGTAAGAATTAAAAGCAATATAAATTTATTATTTTTAATCAATAAGGAAATTCTCTTTGCAAGAACATCAGCAAGACCGGTATGCGCCATAGCCGCCGCAAAAGTTCCAAGCAAAATATAACTCAAAGCGGTCTCACTGTTTTGCCCCATACCACCTATGAAAACATCCATAATCTGCCCTGCATGCATTCCAGCAATTTTACCTGCAACAATTGCAGATACTAACAATGCTAATAAAACATTTACTCTACACAAGCAAAGCACACATAATAATATTACTGATACTATTATAGGGTTAAATAACAAATCCATAAATATATAATTTTTCCTTTTTATTTAGAGATAATTTCTTCTAATTTAGGTTTTCTGCCACAAGATTTATCTTCATCACAATATCCTAATCTTTCACATTTCGGTACAAGATAAGGTTTCAACCATGGCTCTTCTTTTATCAATTCATCACACATCATTTTTACCATAGTTCTAATCTCATATTGAGCACGAGTACAAAGTCTCAAGTTTGCAACATGGATTAATTCTCTTAAATTCAAACTGACTACTAAAGAACTTGCTGCTGCATTTGGAAGTACAAATCTTGCATCTTCTGCCGGAATTCCAGCTTCTACAAATTCCTGATATTGCTCTGAAATCTTAGACATAAAGTTTTCAAATTTTTGTTTTAATTCGGGATTTTTCTCAATAGTAGGCGGAATTATATAATCAAATTGACCTTTTTCTTTTACATATCTTTGAGATTTTTGAGAAAAAGACATGTGTCTATGTCTTACAAGTTGATGAGTACAAGCTCTGGACACATTAGAGATAGCAAAACTAACCTGTATATGTTCAATTGTTGAATAATGTCCTGAAGAAATAACTCTTTCAATTAATTTAAGCATTTTTTCTTTATCATCAGTGCTATTATAAATATTTATCGGATAATCTGCACTGTAACATGTTCTGCATGCTGTATATACAGTTTTTAACATATTTTCTGGCTTTGAAATCAAATTTACAACAGGTTTGTTATTATTTTCCATACTCACTTCTCCCTAATTAAACTCGCTTAATCAATTATACCACTCTTATAATAAGAGTGGTATAATGTAAATATTTTTTTATAAATTAATTATATCTATTGCCAAGGATAATCATTCTTAATCTTCCAACCATCATACTGAATTAACCCAGCACAAAAATCGCCAGAATAAGATCCTGCTTTTTTATTACAACAATCTCGACAAGTTCCTAGTAATGTACTACGATTTTTAGATTGATTAACTTCTGTTACACCTGCCATGTTTAAAGCACTTTTACCATCAGTATCTAATTTAAAAGTAAAAATATCTTTTCCACAGACATTAGGTCTAGCATCACCATTAATATCAACATAAACTCTAACAACCATCCACTGCTTACCGTTATTATCAACCATAAAATCAACAATTGTGCCATCTTTCAAATATATAACATATTCAAATACACTATACCATGACCAATCTTGTCCATTTAATCTATAACGTTTAACATTTTTTTGACGTTCACATTTAAGACCGCAATCAATACTTACATCTAAATATTTAATAACATAATTCTGTAAAAAAGGCGGAATTACATTCTCATAGCCATCACTTACAGATCCAATATTATTCATTCCCCAAGTATTCATATCACCATTCTCATCTTGAGATGTTACAAAAGCATTACTCATGACGGAATATGCTTTTTTCAAACGGTTTACAGTAACAGTTTTCTGATAATTGGCAACAAGAGCTGGCATAGTCATTGCTGCAACTACACCGATGATTCCTAAAGTTATAAGCACTTCCGCAAGTGTAAACGCAAATTTTTTCAATTTAAACCCCTTATAATAGTGATGTAACATATCACCATTATAACAAACGTTTAAATTTTTGCAAGCAACAAACTCTGTTAAGGAGCTAAGAATCGCCCCCCCCCCGACTTTCCGGGACAAAATAAATTTTTCATAAATCAGCTCCTTATCTTGTAATAACGATATTACTTTAACATATAAACTGGATTTTTTCAACAAAAAAAGGCTTTCTTGTATAGAAAGCCTTTTTTACAATTAAACTTAATAACTTATTTTTTGTTACCGTAACGTTTGTTGAATCTTTCAACTCTACCTTCAGAGTCAAGAATTTTTTGTTGACCTGTGTAGAATGGGTGACAATTATTACAAATTTCAACTGTAATATTATCGTTAATAGATCCTGTTTCAATTTCGTTACCGCATACACATTTGATAACTGTTTTCTTATAATCTGGATGAATTCCGTCTTTCATTTCTAACCTCTTTCTTTTTCTCAAGATTCCAAACTTGATTTTTTATTACAATTTCGACTAATTATATGATACAACAGAAATAAAAAAGTGCAAGCACTAATAAATCTCATGCATTTGTCTGATGTTAAAAATTTTTAAATTTGCAATAATAAAAAAGTTATCCGTTATTAGATTTTTAAAGGTGAGAATTAGGATGAATCTGCACGAACAATGTTTATTAAGATATCTGCAAAACCCCGATGAATTAGAATACTCTACAGAAATATTAAAACTTAACAATTTTATTTTGGAAAAACAATTTTTGCTAAAACATTTTGTTGCCAAATCTTCTACATTCAATTATACTGAAAGAATGAAATAGTATAATTTGAAGATAGAGGGTTATGTTTAAAAGAATATCATACGCATTTGGATTAATATTTTTTATTATCTTTGCGTTTTTAATACTTAAAAATGCTAATTTAAACAATTTTATAGACACAATTGAAAATAGGACATTTGATTTACGACAAAGTATTTTAATAAATGAAGGGACTAAAAAAGCGAATCAAGATATTGTAATTGTAGCTATTGATGATGCTACGTATGAATATATTCTTGATAACTATGGAGAATGGCCTCTTCCGAGAGATACTTATGCCAAAATAGTTAATTATCTTGAAAAACAAAATCCTAGAATTATTGCATTTGACTTAATGTTTGTAAAATCTTTAAAAAGCAAAAATCAAGCTGATAAAGAACTAACTGAAATATTCAAAAAATACAATAATGTATTTACATCAATGAACTTTGACAATCAATCAGAAGATTTGAGAATACCTCCAAATCTACCTCAAAAGTTAACAATTGATATAAAAAATAATTCTAAAATAGATTTTTCACAACTAACATACAAAAATTGCAGAACAATAATTGACGAAATTATAAATGCAACTTCAAACATAGGTATAATAAACGTTTCACGCTCAGATGACGGTATTTTAAGAAAAATGCCTTTAGTCGTAAAATATAAAAATGACTACTACCCTCAATTAGCACTAAAAGTAGGCTTAAATTATTTAGGCGAAAATCAAACATCATTTGAAATTGATAAACATTCAGAATTCAAATTAGGTGACAGAAAAATCTATTTAGATAATGACGGAAGTGCCATCTTAAATTGGTACGGACCTGCAGGAACATACACTTATATTCCTATGTATCAATTAATTAAAGCTGTAAATGGAGAAAAAACAGAACTTGATTATAATTTTTCTAATAAAATAATTTATTTTGGAACTACTGCTGCAAGTCTATTTGACATAAAAACAGTACCTACGGGCAAAATTTATCCAGGAGTAGAGGTTCAAGCGACATATGTAAATAACATAATAGACAATAACTTTATCAAAAAAGTAAATAGAGGTTATACAATAGCATTAAGTATATTATTAGCATTATTTATTGCATCTGTTGTTACTCGTGTAAGTTCTGCTTTCACAGCTTCAATGATGTCTTTATCCGCATATTTTATATATATTTTAGTCGCTTATTATTCTATGAAATACGAAAATTTATGGCTCGAAGTAGTTTATCCTTTGATATTCTCAATTGCTGCTTTCACATTTGCTTATGTTGTAAAATACCTTATTAAATCAAGGGACTTTGAACAACAATACAGATTAGCAACAACAGATGGACTGACTGAGCTTTATAATCATAGGTATTTCCAAGAACAAATTAGAATGCAAGTTGAACAATCCAAAAGATACAACAATAATTTTTCACTAATTATAATCGACATAGATTTCTTTAAAAAATTCAATGATACATTTGGGCACCAATCCGGAGATGCAGTCCTAAGACAAGTTGCACAAACTCTGAAGAAAAACGTACGTGCAACAGATATAGTATGCAGATATGGTGGGGAAGAAATGAGTATAATTCTTCCAAACACAGGAAAAGATGAAGCATTTTCCACTGCTCAAAAAATTTGTGAACGCGTAGCAAGTAAAAAATTTAAACTTGCAGGTGATAAAGAGACGAATGTCACAATAAGTCTAGGAGTGTCGACATTCCCATATGATGGAGATAATGCTCCAGCAATAATTGAAGCAGCTGATAAAAGACTATACAATGCTAAAAATAATGGTAGAAACCAAGTTGGGTAAAAAAAAGAGCTTTTTAAAAGCTCTTTTTTTAATTCATTTTAGATTACCGGTACATCAACTGGATCAACCAATATAACGTTTAAGACTTCACCTTTTCTTAGATTTACATCTTTTCCTTTTCTAATCATATCAGCTATACCGTCATATACATAATATGCACCACCACCGATTGCTCCACCTACAGCACAAATTCCTGTCATTAATTGATCAGCAACAATTACATCATCAAATACATCTCCACCCCATTCTGTAGCGTTTACTGTAATATCTTTTGTTACTTCCCAATTTTCTTTTAATGCATCTTTATAACCACGAGATGAAGAAATACCCCCATCATAAGTTAAATCACTTCTACCTACAACAGAAAAAGTTAATGGCAATTGTCTACCATTAGGAGTTACAACATGATCAAAATCTAAATATAGAATAGCTCCCTTTGACATTCTTTTAGAAGGTTCAATTCTTTTTATTGTACCACGTACAAGTGATCCCATAGGCAAAATAACATCTGAATCAGCAGTCTGATCTGTCATCATAACAGCCGTAAATTCATCACCCTGTTTATCTGTCATAGTAGAAATAGGATTCATCAATTGCAAAGAAAATTTTGTGCCAGCAGGAATTCTTTTAGTCTTAGCCTTAGCATTAAAAGGGGCTGCTGAAACAGTTTGAGCAAACAATAAAAGTGATAACATTATAGTTAAAAATCTCATAATAAAACTCTCCTTATTTTCAATTCATTTTAGACAATTTCTCAAAAAAAAGCAATAGGTAAAATATTAAGAACTTGCTTGAATAATTAAATATTGCTAAAATTAACCTATGTCTAAAATTGATAAAATTGAAGAATTACAAAATATATTAAAAGATGATCAAACAAATTTTCAAGCTAGAAGAGAACTAGCAGTATTGCTTCTGGACTGCGGTTATCCAGAAGAAGCAAAACAACATTTTTTATATTTATCCAAAATTTTTAATGATGACAGCGGAATTTTTTATAATCTCGGAATAACTTATGAAAAATTAAAAGATTTAGATAAAGCTGAAGATGCTTATAAAAAAGCTATCGAATATGCACCTAACGAGATTGATGCATATTACAATTTAGGACTTGTATATATTGACAAAAAAATGTACGAAAAAGCTGTTGATTGCTTTGAAAATGTACTTGCAAAAGATAATAATGACTCAAATTCTTATTTTTCAATCGGACTTTGTTACTTTAAAGAAGGCAAACTCGATGGGGCAAAATACTATTTTCAAAGAACAATTGATATTAATGATGAAGATATTTATGCACATTTTTACATTGGAAATATTTTAAAAGAACAAGGTCAAAATGATGAAGCAAAAGAAAAATTTCAAAAAGTTCTAGAACTTTCTCCTGATTACAGTTGGGCATACTTTAATTTGGCTGCAATTGATTATGAAGAAGGGAATTTTGAATCTGCAGTAGAAAATCTTGAGAAAACTCTGGAATTAAATCCAAAAGATATTGATGCATACAAAATTTATGCAAAAATTATGACAAAAAATAAAAATCTTGATAAAGCAGCTTTAATAATGGAAAAATCAATAGAAAATTGTGGTGCAAACGGAGATTGTTACTACATTTTAGCTCAAATCCAAAAACTTAGAAAAGTTAACGATGAATATGTTAAATGCATGAATTCTGCACTAAAATTTAATACAAGCCTTTCTGTATCCCCAAAACTTGTAAAAAAAGAACTTGATACATTCCTTTCATAAAAGATTTTTATGGTAAAATAAAAGCATAAAATAATATATGTGAGGAATTAGCTTTATGAAAATGTCAAAAATGTTTGTACAAACCCTAAGAGAGTTTCCTTCTGATGCAGAAGTAATCTCTCATAAAATGCTTGGCAGAGCTGGGTTTATAAAAAAACTTGCTCCCGGGGTATACACTTATATGCCTCTAATGTGGAGAGTATTAAAAAAGATTGAAAATATTGTAAGAGAAGAAATGGATAATGCAGGCGCTCAAGAACTTTTGATGCCATTTGTTCAGCCAAAAGAATTATGGGAAGAATCAGGCAGATGGGAAGTATACGGACGAGAATTAATGCGTCTTAAAGACCGCCACGACAGAGATATGTGTCTTGGGCCTACTCACGAAGAAATTATCACATCTGTTGCACGTGATGGGTTAAAATCTTACAAACAACTACCTGTAAACTTATACCAAATTCAATCAAAATTCAGAGATGAAATCAGACCAAGATACGGACTTTTAAGAGGCCGCGAATTCATAATGAAAGATGCTTACAGCTTCGATTTAGATGAAGCAGGTCTTGATAAAGAATATGAAAATATGGCACAAGCCTATAAAAAAATATTTGAAAGATGCGGACTTGATACCAAAATGGTTCAATCAGATTCTGGAGCAATAGGAGGAAGCGTGTCTCATGAATTTATGGTAATCACAGACACTGACGCTGGAGAAAATGACGTTTTCTACTGTAATGAATGTGACTATTCTGCAAATTCAAATCACGCAATATCTAACTTGCCAGAAGCTGTAGTAGACGGGAAAGATTACTTTAAAGAAACGAAAGTAATTGATACTCCAAATACTCATTCTATAGAAGAATTAAGCAAATTCTTAAATATTCCAGATACATTGATTTTAAAATCACTTGTATACATTATCGATAAAAAACCCGTAATAGCATTAATTAGAGCAGATAAAGCAGTTGAAGAAACTAAATTAATGAATGCAGTAGGCGGAATTGATGTAAGAATTGCATCTTCTGCAGAAATTGCTGAACTTATGGCAGAAAAAGGATTTGATGCAGTTCCAGGATTTATCGGTCCAAAAGGAATGGCTGGTATCACAATAATCGCAGATGAAACTGTTCGTGATATGAAAAATTTCGTTGTTGGAATAAACCAAACTGATAAGCATTTAGTTGGTGCAAATCTTTCTGATTTAGAAACAGAATTAAAATACGCAGATATAAGACTTGTACAACGAGGCGAATTATGCCCTCAATGCGGAAAACCTTTATTTGTAACTAAAGGTATTGAAGTTGGTAATATTTTCAAACTAGGTACAAAATATTCAAAACCAATGAATGCTGTATATACAGATATTAACGGAAAAACTCACCCTTATGTTATGGGTTGCTACGGAATAGGAATTTCAAGAACTGCAGCTGCTGCCGTAGAAGCACATTACGATGAACATGGTATTAAATGGCCAATCTCAATTGCACCATACCACGTTGTAATTGTACCTGTAAATATTAAAGATGAATTACAAATGCAAGTTGCAAATAAAATGTATGAAGATTTAAAATCTGCTGGAGTAGAAGTTGTACTGGACGACAGAGACGAACGTGCAGGTGTTAAATTCAAAGACGCAGATTTAATCGGCTTCCCATTCAGAGTAACTGTTGGTAAAACGATTAATGAAGGCTTTGTAGAATACAAAGTAAGAGAAACAGGCGAACAAGAAAAATACACACCTGATGAAGCAACTGAAAAACTTATCAATATTATAAAAGCGGTTAAATAATTAACCGCTTTTATTTTTACCAAGGATAATCATCTTTCACCAAATACTTTTTGAAATACAAAAATATAAATTCTAAAAAATCAAAAAGCCTAGTTATTAATTTTGACGATATTTTTATTAAAAAGCTACAGGATAATCTTTTGGAATTACAAAATTATTACATTCTATAAGAGCTGTACAATATATACCAAAAGCAAATCCTCCAGATGGGCTACCAACCTTACAATTATTTATAGCTGCTGCTCTATTATTCTTAATTTTTTCACAAAAGAAATCATTAGAATCAGGATAATCCTGAGAACCTGTAATAAAATACCTATTCTCATCAACAATAAAATTAAAAGGAAATACATTCCGTCCCACAATTCTTTTTTGCGGACCTGACAATATATCAACAAAAAAAGTACCTCTTCTTCTTGATTGGGATAAAGTTCCTCCTGGTGAAAAAATAATACCAACACCATTACTCAATATATATTTATAAAGATAGGTATTTGGTTTATTCCCAGACAATCCAACCATATCTGTATCACAATAAGTAGAAGTTTTTTTAGAACATTTATCAACAATTTTTAAATATGGAGCAAAATATTTTTCAAATATTTCATCATCAGAATTTTCTAGAATCCAATTATTTGGATCTCCATTATCTACTGCAGACAATCTAACCATATTTTGCAGAATATTATAAGTTGTATATAACTTTTTT
>CAUDIU010000071.1 GCA_958449715.1 uncultured Clostridium sp.
GTCTGCTTCTTGTATTATAGGAATATATTTATTATCTTTTAAAATAAAATCAATCAAATAACCTGCAATTATTGCAATAATAATTTTTATTCCTATTATTGGTAAAACATAATGCATATGTGTAGGATTTGCTAATAGAATAGGAATTGCTTCATCTGACGTTGCTAAATAAATTGCGATTAATGTGCCTTTTGTAATAAATTTTCTAATATACAGGGTACTTGCAATTACAGAAAACCCACATTGTGGGATAATTGCAGCTATACTTCCGATTATAGGTGCTGCTTTTTCTGATTTTTTCATAAATGAATTGATTTTATCAGCGTAAAAATACTCGATTAATTCAATTATAAAAAATACGATAAATAATAGCGGTAAAATATGGAAACTGTCTATTATTGCATCTGCTAGCCAATCAGGCATTCCGAAATTTTCGATAATACTGTCAAAGCCTGAAAATAAGTTTTCATTTATTGTGTTTATTTTATTAAGAATTTCTATTAGCATATTTTAATCATAATATAAACAAGGTTTTATAGAGCTTGTCTATCCTTTCTTTTTTTGTCCTTTTGAATTTCTTTTTCATCACAGCCAAGAACTTTGTTCAAATGTTCTATTAATTCGGCGAAGTGATATTTCATAGCATGTTCTGATTTATGGTGAATATCTACAATGTGATAGTGCATTGCCATTTCAACTTGAATTAAAGCCATGTTATAGTTATATAAACTGTCAATATATTCAGTAACAGCCATTATGTAATCTTTTCTTGCATTTTGGAGTGCTACATAATCTAATTCATTTGTTTTGTATTTGCTTTCAATAATTTTTAGATTTTCAAGAGCTTGAGTAGCTTCCAGCTTTGCTGTTGGTATTTGATTTTCACTTTTTTCAACATTATTAAAAGCTCGTTTTACCTCAAAGTATAAATCTTTTTTAAAAAGAACAATTTCATTATCAGCAATATTTATTTGGGCATCAGCGCCTTTAATGCTGTGTTTTAATTCCATAAGATTAACAGTGGAATTTAAATTTACTCCGACTTGAAAGCTGTTATTTGTGGTTTGTGTAGAATTATTGAATCCGTAACCTGCATTTGCTGTTAAGTCTGGGAAATATGCTCTTTTTATATATAATAGTGATTGTTCCATTGCTTGTTTTGTTGCAACTAATACATTCAGATCGGGACTGTTATCGTAAGCAATTTGAACTGCATTTTCTAGCGGAAATGCAAATTTTTCAGGAATAAACTCTTCAGTTTTTGCATTTTTCTCTTCATAAGAAAAATCATTGTTGTATGCAAATGTTTTTGTATTATTAATTGTATAATTCGGTTGATTTTCAAGGTACATTGAATTGTTGAGGTCGACTCTTGCATTATTATAATTGTTTTTTGCTTCTAATAATTTTACTTTGGCTTCGCTTAAATTTAATTCAGCTGTAGTAAGGTCAGGTTTTTTCTTTGCTATTTTGACAAAGTTTTCGTTAATTTTTATGTTGTCTTGTGCAATTTGTAAATATGCTTTAGCTTTTAATAGATTATAATATTTAGCTTTAACATCAAATAATGTTGAGCATAAGCTGTCCATAAATTCATATTCTGCACCGATTTTATAAAATTCTTCCATTTTAATATATGCAGTAGTTTTCCCGAAATTCCATATTAATTTATTTACAGTTACTCCAACTGTCGGGAGTTCTCTATAGTGAGAGTTGTAATAAATATTATCTGAATTATTTTCATTATAAAAACCGGCACCTGCACTTATAACTGGGAAATATTGAGATCTCGCTATTCCTAAATTACTTTTTGCGATGTCTAAATCATATTTTTTCCTTCTAATTTTTGGACTGTTTTTAAAAGCTGTAGCAACACAGTCTAAGACAGACAATGAAATCCCGTCTTTAATTTCTATGGGATTAAATAATTCATCGTCATCAACTTCTTCTATTGCAAATGTATTTGGAATTCCTGTCAGTAAAAAAATTAAAATTAATAATACTTGGCAGACTATTTTTTTGATGCCCATAATTTAATTATACAACATGTGTCAAGTTTTTATTTTTATTTGTAATAAAAAAAGATAGGATTTAATCCTATCTTTTTTTGGTGGGCTCAGAGGGGCTCGAACCCTCGACCAATTGATTAAGAGTCAACTGCTCTACCAACTGAGCTATAAGCCCTTTTTTATTTCCATAATTATTATACAACCTGATTTTAAATTTGCAATAAATTCTTTATTGGAGTATAATAAGAACATTATGAGTGAGAATATAAAAGCAATGATTATGTCTGCAGGGGTTGGCTCTCGCTTGGAACCGTTAACATTATCGATTCCTAAACCTCTAGTGCCTATTGCAAATAGACCTGTAATGGATATATTATTTGAAAAACTTTCTAAAATAGGGGTTACAGATGTAATTTGTAATACTTATTACTTAGCAGACAAAATTGTTGAAAGATATTCTGATAACAATTTTGGTATTAATTTTAATTATATAAAAGAAGAAACTTTATCAGGTACTGCAGGTGGAGTCAAAAAATGTCAATCATTTTTTGATAAAGATAGTGCTTTTTTAGTTTTGTCAGCTGATGGCTTATCTGATGTAGATTTGGAAAAAGCTATTGAACATCATAAGAATACAGGAGCTGTTGCAACAATAGGTATAAAAAAAATTGCTATGGAAGATGTTCCACATTTTGGTGTTGTAGTTACTGATAATAATGGTTATATTACTGAATTTCAGGAAAAACCTTCTGTAGAAGAAGCTAAAAGTAATTATATAAATACAGGAATTTATATTTTTGATTATAAAATATTTGATTATATTCCAGAAAATACTTTTTATGATTTTGCAAAAAATGTTTTTCCAAAATTAGTTGAAGAACATGAAATAAACACATTTGATGTGAGTGAATACTGGAGTGATATCGGTACAATAAATCAATATATCCAATCAAATCATGATGTATTTTTTAGCAAGTGTAACTTCCCACATGATAAAATTGTAGAATTACAAAATGGTGCAAGTTATATTGCAGATGTGTCATGTGAAATTTCTCAAAATGTAACTTTTAAAGGAAAATCAGTAATTGGAAAAAATACCAAAATTGGTAAAAACTCTATAATAGAGAATTCAATCATTTGGGATAATGTAGTAATCAGTGACGGTGTTCATATTGAAAATTGTGTAATTGCATCTGATTGTGTGATTAAGATGAATTTGCATTCTCAAATTGTTGGTGCAAATGAATTAATTGAAGAGAAATCTTTGCAAGTTTAGTACTTGATTTTTTATGTTTTTAATGCTAAATTTAACATAGTTTGAAAATTAAATATCTTGGGACTGAGGCACTCTATCGAACGAATAAGTATTATTTGAGAGAAAAAAGATAATGTAAATGTTGCTAAAGTCTCATAAATCCAGAATACATCTGGGACTGTGGCGCAGCGGTAGCGCAGGGGACTCATAATCCCTTGGTCGTGGGTTCGAATCCCTCCGGTCCCAGTTTTTTGTTGTTTAATTTTATTTTATGGATTGTATTAAAATTTATTAATTATTGTAAATTTGTATATTTATATGTGCAAATTTTTTATTTTTGTTTTTTACTTTAATAAATCAATTTATTAAAATTTGGAGAAATTATGCAGGTAAGTCAAAATTATAATAATAGACTCGCTTTTGTAGGTTTTTATAAAGTTCAAGGTTCTAATAAAAATATAAAAAATCTAAAAAATAGTTTTATTAACAAAGATAATGATTTTTTGACATTAAGTGTAAAAAAAGATAATAAAGAAAGGGTCTTATACTTATTTTCAGGTGAAGATATTAATACATTTCTTGATTTAACTAAAAAAGTTATATTTTTTGATTTTAGACATAATATTGAAAAATATATGCCTAAAATACCTGAAAAAATTTCAATTAAAGAAGCAAAGACTCTTTTGAATAAATAAAAATCCCATAGATAATAATGGGATTTTTATTTGATATGTTTGTTTTATTTATTATGCATTATTTCCGAATAGACAACCTAGAACAAGTCCTGCTGCAGCAACAATTCCTCCACCTTTTAAAGTTTTATTCCATTTGAATGATTTATAGGCTTTGGTTAATGCTTCAGGAGCATCTTTTTTGAATGCTTTAGCTGTATCATCCCAGTATTTTTTTACTCCATCAGTAACTCCTGTTTGAAGTTGTTTTATATATTCTTTTTTAGCATCAATACGACCTTGATATAAGTTTAGAAGATTTTCTTTTGTTCCATGTTTTGCAGCTATTTTTTTAGCTTTTTCTGCGATTTCTGCTTCTGTGCCTTTAAGTTTAAAAGTTTCAGCGTTATCGATGAAGAATTTTTCTAAATCAGCGACTTTTGCATCTTTAGGTAATTTGTCTATTTTTGTTTTAATGCTTTCTAATTTTTTCAATTGTTCTGAGTTATAATCTAAAGAGAAATGATTTAATGCTTTTTCTGCTTGTGTTGCAAGTTTTGTTTTGTCGATTTTGTCTAATTCAGGTTTTGCTAAATCAACAAGAGCTTTTGCATCTTTTGGAGTTTTAATGCTATCTGGTAATAATTTTTTAGTATCTTCTGGAAGGTCCTCAAGTTTTGTTGCATTAGCTAATTTTTCAATTGCATTATATTGTTCTAAATTTTTAACACCTAACATATCAAATGTTGGTTGAGCTTTTATTTTATATAATTCTTTAAATGATTCTTCTTTAATTGATTTTATAGATTCTTTGCTAATATTTTTCATTATTGTTTCATCAACTTTACCGTCTTTAATAGGGTTTGTTCCAAAATAGTAAATACCTGCACCTGTACCAGCTCCTGCAATAGTACCTAGAGTTAAACCTGTAGTAAGTCCAGAACCTGATTTTTGGAATGTATCAGCTTGAGGTTGTTGGTAACCTTGGAATGCAGGTTGATTTTGTGTTTGACCTTGAATTTGTCCTGCTTGTTGAGCAAAATATTGTTGTGCTAAAAAATCTTCATTGTTGTTTAAATATGGATTGTTGTATGCATTCATTCCATATAAATTTGAAATTTCCCCTGACATAACCTTAAACCTTAACCTTTCAATATTAATTATCCTAACCTTGTTTATATAAAAAATTTTTGTCAGGTAAAATTGCTAAATTGAAATTTTATAACTTAATATTTCTTTACAAAGATAAAGAATTAAATAATTTATCAAATTCAGGGAAAGATATGTCCACCCATTGAAAGCCGTTGATTGTGATAGGTTTGTCACAAATTAATCCTGCTACATACAAGCTCATTGCAAGTCTGTGATCGTGATATGTTTCAACTTCTGTATCGCCTTTGAGATTTGTTTTGCCGTTAATAATAAACCCATCAGGAGTTTCTTCAATGTCTGCCCCGATTTTTTTGAGCTCAGTCACAACTGCTTTAATTCTATCAGATTCTTTGTTCCTTAAATCTTGGGCATCTTTAATTATTGTAGTTCCTTTTGCTTGAGTTGCAAGAACTGCGATTACAGGAAGTTCGTCGATTAGTCTTGGAATTATTTCTCCTTCAATAGCGCAGGCTTTGAGATCTGAATAAGAAATTTGGATATCTCCGACATCTTCGCCTGAAATATTTCTTTTATCTAAAATTTCTATATTCCCGCCCATTTTTTCAGCTACTTCAATAATGCCTGTTCTTGTCGGGTTTAGGCCTACATTTTTTAATATTATTTTAGAATTAGGAACGATTAATCCTGCAACAATAAAGTAGGCTGCAGATGATATATCGCCGCAGATTTCAATAGTTTTTGGCTCAAGCTCTGATTTTTCTATTGTAACAGTTGTATTATTAACTGTGATATTTGCTCCCATGTATTTGAGCATTATTTCAGTGTGATTTCTTGATACATAAGGCTCTGTAAATGATGTTTGCCCATCAATATTTAGACCTGCTAATAATATACAAGATTTCACCTGAGCAGAAGCGAGTTTTGAAACATAATTAATAGGTTGTAATTTTTGTCCATAAATCTTTAATGGAGCTTTAAATTCATTTGATTCAATTTTAGCTCCCATAAGTGCTAATGGTTCAATTACTCTTTTCATCGGACGTTTTGAAAGGCTTTCATCGCCGATTAATGTCGAATTAAAATTTTGTCCCGCAAGAATTCCAGACATAAGTCGCATTGTAGTCCCTGAATTTCCACAATCAAGTTGTGTTTGCGGAGCTGATAATATGCCTTTTGATTTTACAATTAATTCTTCATTTATAAATTCCGCATCAATTCCTAAAGTTTTGCAAACTTTTAAAGATGATAGAGGATCTTGCCCTTTTGAAAAATTTTTAATTACAGATTTCCCTCTTGCTAGTGAGGTAAACATAATTGCTCTATGGGAAATTGATTTATCTGAAGGGATTGTAACAGACCCTTTTAGTCCTTTTTGTGATTTTAGTATAATTTTTTGCATAAGTTGATTTTAGCATGAAATAAATGTTTATGATAATATAAAACAAGATATTAAGTTATTTCTAAATAGAGAGGTGTCCGAGCGGTTTAAGGTGCAATCTTGGAAAGGTTGTGTGGGAGCAATTCCACCGAGGGTTCGAATCCCTTCCTCTCTGATTTTTTATTTTTAAATTAGGGAATTATGATATGAGTACGCAGTTTTTGACAATTGAACAAAATAAAAAAATCCCTGTTTGGCTAGTTGCTGTAACAATTTTATTCCCGACTGCTTTTGCAATGTTAGCTACATCTGAGACAAACGTTGCTATTCCTCATATTGCAGGTTATTTTGGCGCAACTCTTGATGAAGCTAATTGGGTTATTACAAGTTATATGGTTGCAAATGCAATTCTTTTACCTTTGACTGCTTGGTTTGAAAATTTAATGGGAAGGGTAAACTTTTTAAAAGTATTTATTGCTATTTTTACTTTAGGTTCAATAATTTGTGCATTTGCTCCAAGCTTAAATATGATGGTGCTTGGTAGAGTAATTCAAGGTATTGGAGGCGGGCCTTTGATGCCTATTTCTCAAGCTATATTAATTTCAAGTTTCCCTTTTGAACAAAGAGGCCGAGCTATGGCATTGTTTGCTTTAGCTGTTATGGTGTCTTCAATTATGGGACCTACAGTTGGAGGTTTTATTGTTGATAATTCAAGTTGGCAATGGATTTATTTAATGAATATTCCAGTTGGGATAATTTCTTGTTTTTTAATTCATATGTTTATTCCCGAAAATCCTAATCGAGTTAAACCGAAAAAAGTTGATGTTATCGGATTTATTTTACTTGCTGTATGGTTATTTACAATGCAGGTAGTATTGGATAAGGGTGAACAATATAACTGGTTTGATACAACTTGGGTGTGTTGGTTAAGCGGTATTTCATTTTTCTCATTTATATTCTTTGTTGTTTGGGAAATTGAAAATAAAGATCCAATGGTAAATTTAAGAATTTTAAAAGATAAGAATTTTGCTATAGGTACATATTTAGGTGCGTTTGTAAATATGATTATTTATGTAACAATAGTTCTTTTACCTAAGTATTTACAAAGTATTATGGGATATACAGCTTATTTAGGCGGTTTATCTTTGGCACCTCGTGTTATATCTTGTCTTATTATGTTATGTATAATTGATAAGTTGGTTGCAAAGATTGATAATAGAATTTTAATAGCTGTTGGATTTGTATTTATTGGTGTGTCGACTTTTTATTATACAAATTTGACTTTAATGACGTCATTTGGTTTTATTATTTTACCAAATATTCTTTTAGGGGTAGGGGTAATTTTAACATTTATTCCGATTTCCGGTCTTGTATTAGGCACTTTGCCAAAATCAGAGTTGTCTAATGGTGCCGGATTACATAGCTTGGCAAAATGTGTTGCAACTGTATTAAGCATATCCTTGTCATCGACTATGGTTGCGAGATTATCTCAAGTGCATCAAACTTATCTTGTAGGTAATTTAGCTTTGACAAATCCTGTATATTATCATAGATTATCTTTGATGACCCATAAATTTATGAGCAGTTTGCCAGAATTTGCGGCAATGCATAAAGCTGGTGCTGTGTATTACAAGCAATTGATTGTGCAAGCTAAAATATTTGCTTATTCTGATGTCTTTGCTTTGTTTGCACTTGTGTCATTTTTTATGATTCCTTTAGGATTTTTGTTGAAAGTAAATTTGAAAAAATCTTAAAAATCAGTATAATTGTTTTGTGGAACAATATTTTGCAGAGTCTAAAAGATTGATATTTAGAAAAATGTCAGAAGCTGATTTTTCTGATATTGCTGAGATGCTTAAAAATCCTAATGTTATGTACGCCTGGGAATATGTCTTTGATGATATTGATGTTTTACAGTGGATAAAAAAGAATAGAGAATATTATAAAAAATATGGATTAGGCTATTTTTTAGTTGTAGATAAGCAAAGTGGACAAGTTGTAGGGCAAATTGCATTGATGCCTGATTTTATAGATGGTAGAGAATATTATGAAATAGGGTATATTCTAAAAGAAAAGTTTTGGCATAACGGGTATGCTCTTGAAGGTGCAAAAACTATGATAGAGTTTGCTTTTAATAATTTAAAATTAGATAATATAATATTTGAAATTCGTCCTGAAAATTTTCAATCAATAAAAGTCGCAGAAAAGTGCGGAGCAGTTGTTACTGGAGAATTTGTAAAAAATGTTCGTGGTAAAAATATGAAACATTTGATTTATAGCATAAATAGTGAGATCTTAAAAAATTTATGAAAGAAAAGATAGATAATTATTTAAAGACTAGAGGGTTATTATTTTTTGTAATTTTTATTTGCGTAAATATTATTGCAGTTTTACCTGCTAATAATATTATAGTTGATATATTTTCTCATTTCAGATTGCAATATTTGATATTTAGTTTTTTATTTTTAGTTTTATT
>CAUDIU010000072.1 GCA_958449715.1 uncultured Clostridium sp.
TACTTCTTGTAAGGAATTTTTTTAGTAATTTTTTATCAGTATTAGAATTGTCTATTTTTACAAATGAGTATATTTCTGAATTTATTGTATTCATAATGCCATATGTGTATGACATTATTTCTTTTTGTAAGGCATTTGGCATATCAGAAATATCAATAACTGTTATATCAGTTTTTTCTATAGCTATGCTTAAATTTAAAACATCTTTTAAAGTTTCTGCAAAAACGTTTAAATCTCTATATTTTAATAATTTGTTTTTTAATAGAACTAGTTCTGTTATTTGTGTTTCTTTGTATTGCTGATCTACAACATCTAAAAATGTTTCAAAAGGTAAATAACCTTCTGGCAGTGTTTTTGTGTATTCTTGAACTTCGATAAAAATATCTTGAATAATAGCTTTGCTAGTTGCATCTACATCTTCAAGTTCTGTATCGTAGATAAAGTTTATTGTATCGTAATTTAATGGTAATTTAAAATCTTTTCCAAAATACAATTTGTTTTCATAGTCAAATTGACCATCTGTATCAAAGACTACAATTTTATTTTTTAGTTGTTTTAGTACATTATTAAGTAGTGTTGAAGTATTTTCTAGATTGTTAGAGCAGATGAGTAAGTTGTTATCAAATATTGTTTTATCAACTTTTAATTCAATATCTTGCTGTGCAAGTTGTCCTATTCTTATAGGGTCTTCAATTGGAATAATATCTAGTAATTCGTTTGATGGAAGTATTGTAACTTTTGCTTTAGTTGAAGGAATTGTGCCATTGTAATTTTTTAGAATACCTTCTTCATTGAATGTGAATAATAATTTTACAATAGCAAAATTGATTGTCGAATCTGCCTTAATGTTTACAACTTGTGCTACATAAGGAGTATTTGTATCCTCTATAATTACAAAATTAGAAAGTGCAAGATTATCTTTTACATCATAAGCTATTTTTACTAAATTGTTCTTAATTTCCAATACTTTCATTTAAACTTCCTCACCTTGAAACATAGTTTACCATGAACATGCTAATTTTGTACTAAATCTTGAAGTTTGTTGTAGATGTCAATAGTTAAAAGACATATTTTTAAATCTCTTTTTACAAGACTTTTGATTGTTTCTTTATAGCATTTTAGTAATGCTTTATTAATGCCATTAGGCTCATCTAATAGTGTTTTTATTTTATCAGAATATTCTTTATCTCTTGTGTTTGGTTCTATTTTATCTGCTAGGAATACAATTTTTTCAAAATCTGTCATATCCAGTTTCCCTAAAGT
This sequence comes from uncultured Clostridium sp., assembly GCA_958449715.1. Taxonomy (GTDB): domain Bacteria; phylum Cyanobacteriota; class Vampirovibrionia; order Gastranaerophilales; family Gastranaerophilaceae; genus Stercorousia. The sequence continues at coordinate 1,264 of CAUDIU010000072.1, forward strand.
GTGCCATCTTATAGCAGACAAAATTTCTTTATCATTTACTTGAAATTCTTTTTCTGCAATATAAGCACTTACAGGAGCGTGTAATGTTTTGTAATTAAGCATTTCACATTCTTCAACATTCAAATGCTGATGTATAATATCTAATAATTTTTCGTTTGAAAAACATTTTGCACAGTCATGTAAAAGCCCTGCAAGATAAGCTTTTTCACTGTTTAAGTTAAATTTATTTGCAAGTTCTTTAGCACATTCTGCTGTCCCTAGTGTGTGTATATATCTTTCTTCATTAAGGTTGTTTTTTAACCAACTAAGTATTTCTGTATAATCCATTTTTATTTATATAATCCTCTACTTCTTTTGATACTAAATTTTTAATAGGTAAGCCTTTTGAAATTCTATTTCTTAATTCTGTTGATGAAATGTCAATAAAAGGCATTTTGGCAATTTTGTAATTATAACCTTTTTCTTTAAGGTGAGTTAGATTAACTTCTTCATTTTCTCTTACAAATACTATAAAATCAACAAGTTTTTTGAATTTGTCTGTTTCATACCAACTTTCAATTTTTTCAAAAGCATCGGTTCCTATAATAAAGTTAATCTTTCCATCAATTTTATATTTTCTGTTTAATTCTAAAGCTGTTAGGTATGAATAAGATTTGCCTTCATTTTTATATTCAATATCCGAAATTTCAAAATGTTGATTATTTTTAATTGCAAGTTTTACCATGTTATAGCGATGTTGGCACATTTCTGGTGCATAATCTTTATGGGGAGGTTTGTATGCTGGTATAAAAAAGATTTTGTCAAAACCAAAATTTTCTAATACATATTCTGCCATTTTTATATGTGCTTTATGTATAGGGTTAAAAGTCCCTGAAAAAATGCATAATTTCATAATTAAATTATATTATAAATATTTATAATATATTAGTATTTAATAAAAAAAACCTGATTTCGGGGGAAACCAGGTACAAAATTTGTAGGGGAAAAATTAATTGGAGTTAAATTGTGTTAAATTAAATGTAAAGCTTGCTTGTTTGCCATTGCGATGAAATTCATCTGAGCAAATAATAAATCTGATCTATCTTCAAATGGTTGGTTATTGTTAACAGTAACTTGATTTTCATAGATGTTTTTTAGTTTGTCATCAATTTTTTTCAAATTTGCAACTGCCATCTTTGACCTCTCATTCTTCTTATTTATCGCTTGTGTATATATAAAGTATATACAAATATCTAAATTTCAGAAAACATAAAACTTGTTACATTTCGTAATATTTTATTTTAAATAGCAATAATTGCTAAAAATCTGTTTTTATATTTATATAGGGAAAATAGGGAAAATTATGCTCGATAATAACGTTAATAACAAACAGCAGTTACTCCAGTTTAAAGCTCTTTCACCGCAGCAAGCATCTCAACAGCAAGTGGCTATGCAGGCTGTTAATCCTGAATTATTAAAGGAAAATGTTCAGGATAGTTATGTTGCAAACAGGATTGGAGAAACTACTGAAGATCCTCAAGGAATGATGTATACTGCGGCATTAACTGCCCCTACTTGGTTTGCAATTGCTAAGGGAATGGATGTTTATGCTAACAAATCAAGAGGTGATTTTGAAAGTACCGTACATCATAAAGTCGGGCAATTTGGTGATGATGTTACAAGTTATGTAAAAAATAGTTCATTTGGAAAATCTAGTTTTGCAACTTCTATAAATAATGGTTTTAAAAGTTTTAAAGGCTTTTTAAAGAAAAATTTTGTAGATAGATTTAGAATTACAAGGGCAATGGCATATACCCCTTCTCGACCTGAATTAGATATGGTAAAAGGTCAGGCTAATGGAATGTGGGGTATGCAATTATTTGATTATCCTCAACATGGAGAGCAATTTGTAAAACCTCTTCAATATGTTGAAGATTTAGATTGTTATGGCGCATCTAAAACTGATATTGCAAAGTGGAAAGGTTTATTAGACAAGGCACCAACTCCACAAGCCAGAGCTGAAATAATGCAGCGTGCTGAGTTAGAAACAATTTTGCAAAATTCAAGGTTAAAAAGAACACCGGTTCAAATTGCTAAGGAAATTTCTGATTTTAAAGCTTTAACTCCAGAGGCTAAAATTGCGAAATTAAAGGATTTGAAAGCTTTTGAATGGGGCTATAAAGATTTTGCAGAAATGGAAGCTGTGGCAAAAAATATTCAAGAAAAAATGCCAAGAGTCTTAGAAGCTTGTCATGATGCTAATAAAAAAATGTTTACAAGAATTTGGGGCTCTAACCACAGTGCTTGGGGACGTTTTAAAACTTGGATGATTGGGCGTGAGGTCTACGCATCTGAAACTGCAAATAAAATTGCTGGTTCATTAGGAAATATAAATTTAGCTGAAAATAAAGAATTAGACAATGTTTTGAAAAAGACTGGTTTGGATAAGAAAATTCCAAAATCTATGCTTGGAAAATTTTTAGCTAAATATAATAACTTAGTCTTAGAAGGTGCAACAAACAGGGTTGCTGGTGGTAAATTTGTTGCGTTAATGCAGGCTGCTTATTTAGCTGATGTTTTATATAAAACAGCTAAAGTTGACGGTGCGAGTGAAAAAGTTAAAACATTTGCAGAACGTTTTACTGAAATGATTGCGTTTTTCGTTGCAATGCCTTTTGCAATTCAGTTAATGCATAGAGTTGGCGGTTTGCAATATGCAGGAATGACTAAAGAGCAAGTTGAAAAATACAGACAGCACTTAAAAATTCATAATGATAAAGCAATGGCTGGTGGATTTGCTGATAAATCAGCTTGGAAAGCAAGCAAAGATGCTTTAAAGACTGAATTAAATGCTGGTGTTAAAAATCCTATTACAAAATTATTTAAACGTATTGGTCGTATTGTGACAGTTGGTCTTGAACAAATTAGACCATATGATAGTAAAGCTGTTACAAGAAATGGTATAGGTGATAAAATAAAAGATTTATTCAGACATCCTAAGTTTGGTATGAAACAAATGGCAGGTTATCCAATGAGAATTATTTTAGGTATGATGGTAATTTTACCATTCTTAAGTAAAATAGCTGTTAAAGGATCTCATTTGCTGTTTGGTAAACCTAAAAATTCTGTTTTAGATGAAGGTAAAGAAGATAAAACACAAACGCAAGCAATTAATCAAGAGCCACAATTGCCTCCTCAATTGCAACAACCTTTAAATCAGCCTCAACAAACTACAACAACAACTACTACTACAAGAACAAATCAGAATTCAAATATAAGTCCTTCAAATTTGTTGAACCCTTATAAAAACGGCTCTACAACTACAACCACAACAACGACAAAATCTGTTTCAAATGCGGATAGTAAAACTCAAGAGCCTGTGAGAACTTATATTCCATCCCCTGTTGGTGTGCAAATTCAAAATAAAGAAGATTTAACCGCAGCAGATGCCGCTATGCGTAGAGCTGATTTGGCGGAACAACAAGCGTTGCAGACATTAAAAATGAATTAATTTCATATGTTGCCCAATTAAAAATAGCATGTTATAATTTTTTCGGAGGGTTTTATGGTTGCAACATTTGATTATAAAGGTTTTGCGAAAGATTTAACAAAAGAAGCTGAAAAAAGTATTCCGGAAGATATTGCTTTAAAGCATAAAAAAGAATTTTTGGATAAAATTTATAACTTTACTTTTATAGCAGGAGAGGCTTTTTCGAATGATGATACAATTGAAAGTTCTGATACTGCAAAAACTTTAACTCAGTTGATTTCTGAGTGGACTTTCCATAAGTATATTGATTTATTGCGTTCTGACATTCCCGAAATGTATCATGAAAGTATTTTGCAAAAACTAGCTTATGTTGCATTTGAAATGGGAAAAGAATCTTTATTCAGTAACTTGTCACAAGAGCAAATGTTGACTTTGGTTGAAGTACAGGTTAAAAAATCTTTTACAAAGGCTTGTAAACAGCTTTTGGATAGTGGAAAAATTTCTCAAGAAGCTTTTGATAAGGTTTGTAATTTATCAAATATAGATGATTATTCAAGTAAACTTTGTCATAATGTAAAAATTGCTCCAAGACATAAAAGTACTTTAAAATATACAGTTGGTATTTTAATAATTGGATTATTTGCTTTAATTACAAGTGCAGTATTCCCAGAATCTCCATATTTGGCTATAATTAGTCCGATTATTTTAGTTTTATTATCTATGTATATTGGATTTTATTTTGGAGCTAATCATTTTTCCAAATAGTCTAACTTGATATATTGTATTAGCTTAATAAGTATGTTATAATAAGATTAGCTCTGTACAGGTGCTCATTTTGTTCCTACATTTATTTTAAAAGGGAGAATTTGACTCTGTCAGGATGTGAAGTATACCCGCCGATTTATAATCGCCAGCGGGAAACGGATAATCCGAGGCGTTCACCCACCTGCGAGACCACGCAGGCAACAAAATCACATCTGTATAGGGCTTTTAAAGAAGTATGAAAGGAGCAATTTATGATTAATTCTTTAAGATTAAAATGTCGGGGGGGGGGCATCTAAAAGCTTCTTCTACTAAGTGTTTTGGGGATTTTGGATTTGGCTTCACTCTTGCAGAGGTATTGGTCACATTAGGTATAATTGGTGTTGTTTCAGCAATGACTGTACCTACTTTAATGCAGAATTATCAACGTAAGAGTTATGTAACTCAATTACATAAGTTTTATAATGAGATGTCTCAAGCATTAATGCAATATCAGGCTGATAATAATGCTATTAATTTAAAAGAGGCTGGTTTTAGAAATCAGGATAATTTAAATAATTTTATAAGAAAATATTTTAAAGTTGTTTCAGAGTGTGGTAAGGATAGAGCTCCTTGTTTTGCTGAGTCGTATAAAAAAATAAATGGCTTAGATATAATAATTGATAAAACAGTTGCAAATGGTGACACTTTTACTCTTGCAAGTGGACAAACTGTAAATATTAGTTATACAGAAGGAACTTATAAATTTTTAGTTGCGCTTTTAATTGATGTTAATGGTCAAAAAGGTCCAAATATACAAGGAAGAGATTTATTTGAGATGTATATTTATGATCCTAATAGCGGTTGGTTTATAGATGATTTAAATCCTGATGCAACTAGTGTTGTCCCTTTAACAGAAGATCAAAGGGAAGATCAGTTTACAAAATACTGCCTTGCGGGTACTGCTTCAAATAGACATGGTTGTTTCGGAAAGATTTTAAATGATAATTGGGAAATGAGTTATTAGTGCTATTATGTAGTTGAATAAGCGATAATTTTATTATTGCTTATTCAACCTTAATATGTTACAATTCTTGTATGAAACAAGCTATTCAAACAATTGTAATTACTGAGCAGTTACATACTGCAGAACTTTTGAAACGTTATGTGGATGAGTGTGAAAATTTTACTTTTTTAGCAGAAACTTCTGATTTTTCAAAAGCATATAGTGCTATAAAAGAACTCGCAAAAGTGCTTGTGATTGTTGATGTTTCAGAATATCAGGAACAAGCTTTAAATTTTGTATCTAAAATTACCTCAGAGTTTAATGATTGTAGAGTAATTGCTTTGTCTGACAGACCTGTTGTTGATTTAGTTATTAGAGCAATGAGGATTGGGGCTTCTGATTTTCTTTCATTGCCTTTAATAAAAGATGAGTTTTTTGAAGTTTTGGATAAAACTTATCAAGATTTAATTGGTGATAAGCCTAAAAAATCTAAGTGCAGAGTAATTACTGTTTATTCAAACAAGGGTGGTGTAGGTAAAACATCTATTGCTTCTAATTTAGCTCTAGAACTTGCGAAGATAACTAAAGAAAATGTTGCACTTATTGATTTGAATTTTCAACTTGGAGATGTTACGACTTTTCTTGATTTGAAACCATCTTTTAATATATCTTATATGCTTCAAAATTTAGATAAGATTAACGAGGATTTCCTATTATCTACGTTAGAAAAGTATAAAGATACTTCTTTATATGTTTTAGCAGATCCACCTTATTTTAAGCAAGTTGATGATGTATCTTCTAAAGATATTACAAAATTATTTAATATTTTACGTGATACTTTTTCTTATGTTGTTGTAGATACTTCTGGTGGCTTTGATAATAAGGCTATGACTGCTTTGGAAAATTCTGATTTAATCTTTCTTGTGACTATTGTGAATTTACCTGCTATTCGAAATTGTCAAAGATGTCTTGAACTGTTTGAGAAATTAGGATTTGATGAAGAGAAAGTTCAGGTACTAATAAATCGTTATATGGAAAATGATGAGATTAAAGCTGAAGATGTCGAAGAGGTACTAGGTAAAAGCTTATATTGGAAAATACCTAATAATTATTTTACAATGATGTCTGCTATTAATAAAGGTGTTCCAGTGTCTGATATAAATCCAGATTCAAATGTTGCATTAAGTTATAAAAATTTAGCATTAATGGTGTCAGATAGTGTTTATCGTCAAAAATTAAATAAAAAGCTCGGAAGGATTTAAAAAGTGTTACAAAGTAGTAAGTTAAGTAATAGATTTAAAAGTAGTGAAAATGACGATGTAATAAAAGATAAACCTAAAAAATTTGTATTTTCAAAAGCACAAATAAATTCAACAAGTTCTGAAAATGAAGATTTGCAGGAAAATGTAATTATTGAAGATTCTGTTTCTGAGAAGACATTAGATATTAATATGGAAACAGAATTAAAGAAATCATTATTAGAAAAAATTGATTCTATCCCTGTATGGTTTGAATATACAGCTGATATACAAAAGGATTTAATTAAGAGTTTTGTAGAAAATAAATTGATTTCAGAATCTATAAAGTTAGCTGATAATGAAAAAGATGATTTAATAGAGAAATTATTTACTTCTATTATGGGTTTTGGACCTCTTGATTATTTGATTGTTCAAGAAAATGTTGATGCTATTTATGTCAATGGTATAAATAGTGTGCATATTGAAATTAACGGGAAAATATTAAATACTGAAATGAAATTGAATGAGAAACAAATCAATTTTATTTTAAGTAATATTTCTTCTATGTCTGGAGTTAAGTTTGATGATTCTAAAAATATTTGGAATTGCAAGGTTAATAATTTAGTTATTACGATTATTATGCCTAATATTTCTCAATCGGGTTATAACATTACAATTAGAAAGTCTTGTGATTTTGATATGGACAAGCTTGTTCAAAATAATATGATGTCAAAAGAAATTCTTGATTTTATTGTTTTGATGATTAATTCAAAGAAGAATATCGTAATTTCAGGTGATATAAATTCGGGAAAAACAACTCTTTTAGATGTATTAGTAAAATCAACCTTAGAGGATAAAAGAGCAATCTTATTAGAGAATTTCCCTTCTATTACTGCTGATTTTAATACATTGATGAAATTTTCAATAGATAAACATTCAGATGATTATTATTTGTTGTTATCTAATATTTTAAAAATGTCTTCTGATTATATTTTATCTGATTTAAATTTTGTAATTCCAGAATTATCAGATGTTAAAGGTAATATATCAACTTTAAGGGCTTCATCTGTTGATAATGCTTTGTCAA
>CAUDIU010000073.1 GCA_958449715.1 uncultured Clostridium sp.
TTTTTTATTTTGAAGCTTACGTCCAAATACTCGTTTTTCTGGTTTGATTTTTTTATTTAATTGTCCACTTGGAGTCAATAAAGGTAACAATTTTGTGGGCTGAGAACTATCAAAATAGAAAAATTTTAAAGGAACAGGTCTAAAATCAGTATCAACTAATTCAGTTTTAGAATGTACAGTATTAATCCAATCAGTAAGTTCCTGAGCATTAGCAACTGTTGCAGAAAGTGCTATAATTTGAACATTAGTAGGACAATAAATAATACTTTCTTCCCAGACAGTACCACGTTGTTCATCATTCATATAATGGACTTCATCAAGTACAACATATTTTACATCTTTCATATTATCTGTAACTGAGCCAAAATTCGTTCCATACAACATGTTACGGAATACTTCTGTCGTCATTACAACAATTTGAGCATTACGATTAATCGATGTATCACCTGTCAAAAGCCCTACTTTTTCAGCCCCATATTTTTCTCCAAAATCATAGTATTTTTGATTAGACAGAGCTTTTAAAGGAGTTGTATAAAAAATCCTATTTCCATTTTCTAATGCTCTGTGAATTGCATGTTGAGCAATAACTGTTTTTCCAGCACCAGTTGGGGCACATACAACAACACTTTCTCCTTCATCAATATAATTACATGCCTCTTTTTGAAAATCATCAAGCTCAAATGGAAATTCGTACATTCATACTCCTATATCTATATTACTTATATTATTCCACAAATTACAGATTTTTAAAATTTTTTTAAGAAATTTAATATAAAGTAAACCACAAACGTTTTTCATCATAAGATGTTGAATAATTTTTTCCAAATTTTTCAAAAAATTTAACAAGTAAATTTAGAGCTTTTTTAGAACAAATATAAAATTTTATATCCCCGAAATCAGTTGTTATTGTAACAACAGATTTGTGATAGAAAGAAAAATTAAAAGCAGGAGTCTCACCCCAACGCCAAGAATAATGATAAGGACATATTTCAGTAATATTAATACTGATTGCTCTTTCAATAGAAAGTGGCTTATTGTTAATATACAACATTCCATTTACAAAATCTAATTTTATATTTTTAGCAAATAATGAATTCAAAAATATTTTTAAATTTGGAAGCCCTAAAAAGTAAAGCAAAAATAATCTTAACCCATTACCACCAACAGTCTGACTAAAAAAAGTCTTTGACGAAAAAAATACATAAACTATAAGAATTAAATAAACAAAAGCTGAAATTATTTGAATATAATAATTTATACAAGTAAGCTCAGAAACTACATTCCTATTATCTGCTTTTTCAATATAACATTTACTGGAATTAAAATCACCCATACAAATAATATAAACCAAAAAGAAGAAAATAGCAAAAAAAACACTCTCAAGAAATAAGAGTGCTTTTTTATTAAAATTTTTAATTTTAGATTTTATCAAATCCAGTGTATTTTCTTAAAACTTCTGGAATTATAATTGTACCATCTTCTTGTTGATAATTTTCAACGATTGCAGCAAATGTTCTACCAACAGCAAGACCAGATCCGTTAATAGTATGTACAAATTGAGTTTTTCCTGTAGCTTTATCACGATATCTTATATTTGCACGTCTAGCTTGGTAATCTCCGAAGTTAGAACAACTTGAAATTTCTTTATACGCACCATAAGATGGCATCCAAACTTCCAAATCCCAACATTTATTTGCAGAGAAACCAATATCACCAGTAGATAGAGCTTCTCTTCTATATGGAAGTTCTAATAACTGAAGCATTTTTTCTGCATCTTCAGTTAACTTTTCATGTTCTTCTTTACTTGTTTGAGGAGTACATAATTTTACTAATTCAACTTTATTGAATTGGTGAACTCTTATCAAACCTCTTGTATCTTTACCAGCAGATCCTGATTCTCTTCTGAAACAAGGAGTATATGCTGTCATATATTTTGGCAAATCATCTTCTGATAATATTTCTCCAGAATAAATATTTGTAACAGGAACTTCTGCTGTTGGAATCAAGTATAAATCTTCATCAACACATTTATACATATCTTCTTTAAATTTAGGCAACTGACCAGTTCCAGTCATAGTAGCTGCATTAGCCATAAATGGAGGAAGAATTTCTTCATAACCTTGTTCTTGTGTATGATAATCTAAGAAAAAGTTGATAATTGCACGTTCTAATTTTGCACCTTTACCTCTGTATAAAATAAATCTGCTTTGAGAAATTTTTACACCACGTTCAAAATCAACAAGACCTTTTTCTTCACATAAATCCCAATGTGCTTTAAATTCAAAATCAAATTTTCTTGGTTCTCCCCATTTATAAACTTCAACATTATCATCTTCAGATAAGCCAATAGGGGTAGTTTCATCAGGAATATTAGGTGTGTGCAATAATATATCTCTTTGTTTATTATCTAATTCAGCTTGTTTTTCCTCTAATGCTTTTATTTCGTCACCTAATTTACGAACTTCCTCTTGAATTGCATCAGTATTTTCTCCATTTTTTTTCATCATACCTATTTTTTGCGAATCATTTTTTCTTTTCGCACGCAATTCATCAGCTTGGGTTTGAATTTTTCTTCTTTCTTCATCAATTTTTAAAACTTCATCAATTGATAACTCAGGGTTTCTTCTTTTTAAAAGTTCGTTAATTTTTTCCGGACACTCTCTAATTAATTTAATATCAAGCATTTTTTACCACCTTTATATATTCCGTTTAATTTTACTTACAAAATAAGGATTGTACTTCTTCATCAATTAAAATAGTTACGTTAATATTCTAGTTTAAATATAAGTTATAATCAAGAAAAAAATTATCCTTATTAAATTGTAAAGAATTGTAGCTTTTCTTGACAAGTAATGTATAATGAAATTAAGGGGATTGTGTAAATATGATGTTTAAAAAATTAGCTCAAAAACTTAATTTAGAGAAAAAAAAGCACACAAGTGCAGCAATAAACCCGTTAGACGTTGATTTTGAAGGAAGAAAAAGTGTTTTCTTAAATAAATTAACTAAAACTGCAGTTAATATGTATGAAAGAAAATGCGATATAAAAAATTTCACAAAATTGGCACTTTCAGACCCCGAAAATGATTCTCACAACAAAATTATGGATGAATTATTTGCCAAAGGAGTAATTGACCCATCTGACGATGACAAATTACTGGAATTATCTGATAATACAAGATTTTTAAAAGATTTAGGACTAATTGACTAAATTATAAGCCTATCTAAGGAAGTATGATGTTAAAAAACATATTAGGGACAACAGCATTAGGAATCATCATTCTAATTGCATCAATTTTCGCATTATTAATTAATGAACACAATTATGTAAACGCTATAAAAATAACAAATTTTGCAGAAAAAAACACAATTATTGCAGATGCAAATAATTTTAATCCACAAAATGAAAATAAACTCGTTCATATTACAGGAAATGCTTATTCAAATCAAGTTTTAACTGATTCTATACTTAATATTCCAAATGCAATAGCTCTTTTTAGAGATACTGAAATATATCAATGGGAAGAAGTAAGAAAACATCATGATAATAATAAAATCTCATACACTTACAGAAAAACGTGGAGCAAAAATCTTATAAACTCAGATAATTTTGAAAGTTCTGCATATAAAAATCCTAAAAAAATGAAATATGAACCTAAAAACTTATATGCACATAATATTGGTTTAGGAAAATATTATTTGTCTGAAGATATAATTAAAAACATAAATTCCATAACTAAAATAACCCAACTACCATACAATAACAAATTTAAAATATATAACGGATTTTACTTTACAGGTAACGACTATGATAATCCTCAAATAGGAGATCAAAAACTCATATATTCATATATTCCATCAGGAATAACGCTTTCTATTATTGCAAAGCAATCAGGGAATCATCTTGAAAAAATGAACAGTAAATATGGAAATTTTTCAATTGTAATGAATGGTAAAAAAAATCTAAAAACAATGATTTATGATTATAAAAAAGATCTATCAAACAGCACCTGGTTAATAAGGGGGATAGGTTTACTGTTTATGTTCTTAGGCTTAAATCTATTAATACAACCTCTTGTAAATCTAGGTAACAGTATACCTATTTTAGGCGAACTTACTCAAATGGCAGCTCTTATATCAACAATAATTATTACAATTGCACTCGGAACATTATCAATATCTATAGCTTGGCTTGTATTCAGACCAGAAATAGCAATCCCGCTTATAATTATTTCAATACTAACTTTAATCAGCCTAAAAAAGAAGAAAAAAGTTATAATTCCTGAATAATAGCTTCAGTAAAATCTTTAGTTGAGGCTGTACCACCTAAATCTGCTGTAAATATTCCTCTTTCTAATGTTTTAAATAAAGCTTTTTCAATTCTTTCAGCACAAGAAAATTCACCAATGTATTTAAGCATTTCTATTGCTGAAAGTAACAAAGCTGTAGGATTTGCTTTATTTTGACCTTTAATATCAGGAGCAGAACCATGAACAGGCTCAAATACTGCATAATCTAAACCAATGTTTGCACCTTGAGCAACACCTAACCCGCCAATCAATCCGGCACATAAGTCAGATACAATATCTCCATATAAATTTGGCAATACTAAAACATCAAATTGAGAAGGATTTTGAACTAATTGCATACACAAATTATCAACTAAAATTTCTCGTTTTTTTATTTCGGGATAATTTTCTGCTATCTTTCTATATGATTCTAAAAATAATCCATCTGAAAGTTTCATAATATTTGCTTTTGTTACAACACAGACTTCTTTTCGATTATTTTTTATTGCATAATCAAATGCAAATTTACAAATTCGTTCAGAAGCTTTTCTTGTAATAACTTTTATACTTTCAGCTGTATCAGTATCAACTTGCCTTTCAATTCCAGCGTACAAGTCTTCTGTATTTTCTCTTACAACTATAATATCTACATTATCAAATTTAGTTTTTACATTAGGTAAATTTTTACAAGGTCTTAAATTCGCATACAAATCCAAAGCCTTTCGCAATTGTACATTAACAGATCTGAATCCCTTTCCGATCGGAGTAGTAACAGGAGCTTTTAATGCTACTTTATTCTCTTTAATAGAATTTAAAACTCTCTCAGGTAATGGAGTTCCTTCTTTTTCAATAACATCAGCACCTGCTGTTTGTATATCCCAATCAATTTTTAACCCAGATGCTTCGATAATCTTTACAACTGCATCTGAAATTTCTGGTCCTATTCCATCTCCATTAATCAAAGTAATTCTTCTCATTATACCCTCAAAATATTCTGTAAAAACTTATAGAAAAATTATACAACTAATGAAAATATTATCAAATGTTAACATAACTTAACAATACATAAAAAAAAAGCAATATTAAATCATAAAAATTTTTTATGTAATTAAGGTAGGTTATAAAAAGTTAAGTAGGTTAAAATGAACATCGGATCTATTGCATCAAAAGGATGGAATTATATTCAACGTGCAGGCAGAATTTATCCTGATTTCGTAATGGGGACAGGTAATGAAGCCTTTACTCAGGTTATGAGAAGCACAATTAAAAATAGAGCTGCAAATGGTCAAACATATATGCAATCTGTATGGTCTGGTATTAAAGATGGTGCTAGGGCTGCAGAAAGACATAATAATATTTTAAATAAACAACAAGGTGGTTTTTGGAAAAGCACATGGCACGCACTAAAAACAACTCCTAAGAAAATTGCTCAAGGCTGGAGGGTTGGAGGTAAACTTGCAGACCGTGCTGGTAAAACTGGACTTTCAAAAACTTGGTCTCAATTCAAAGGTTCTCTATCCGGCATAGGAAAAAGAATGCCTTTAATATTCTCATTAATGGTTGTATTACCAGAACTTCCAAATATATTTTCTGCATTTAAAGATAAAGGATTAGTTGGAGGTGTTGCAGAAACAGGGAAAACAGCTCTTAGATTAGGAGCAGGTATGACAGCTGCAGCAATTGGACAAGCATTAATACCAATTCCAATTTTAGGCGGTATCGTGGGTTATATGGCTGGTGATTGGTTAATGAGCAAATTCACAGGCAAAAGCCATTCTGAAAAGAAAGCAGAATTAGAAGAAGCTCAACAACAACAAATTGCACAACAACAAGCAATGATGCAACAATATAATACAAATCCATTCGGAACTAATACAAATCCAACAACAGTACAACCACAATTTAATATTCCAAAACCAACAATGACTCCAGAACAACTTATGGCTATGAAACAAATGTTATACAATAACAGTATGGCAAATCCTATGGATCAAGACTTTATGGCAATGACATCTGGAATGAACAGATTAAATTATTTAGGATAAGAAGCGATGATTATTAAATCATCGCTTTAATAATTCTTAATAAAAAAAGCAATTTTTAAATAATAAAATTTTTATATATAATACGGGGATTAATTTATAGGAGACAAACGGATTTATGACAGGTCCGGTAAATAAAGATTATTATAGATTAGCAAGCTATGCAACAGGTGCTCAAATCAACCATAACCCATTTGGAGTACAAGAGTTACAATCTCAATTACTTTTTGCCGGCGGAACAATGGCTCTTCCTATTGCTTTTAAAGCAGGAAAAACAGCTTTATGGACTGCTCCTCAATGGTCATACAAAAACTTTGGCAACTATACATCTGCTTGGCAAGAATTAATGGCAAAAAATAAAGCCTCAAAAGATGCTATTAATTATCTAAAAGGCAATAATATTATAGAAACTATAAATAACAGAAGTAATTATAATTCATTATTAGAACTAGAAAAAAACTTAAAAACAGCTCCTGATTATAGTAATTGGTCAACATTAAAAACAGAAGCAGCAAGAAAAAAATTCATCAATCAAGGAAGAAAAGCAAAATATTATGATGAAGCTCGCAAATTAATTGAAGAAGCTAAAAGCAAAAAATTAACAGGAAAAGAATTAAAAGCTCATCTAAAAAAAGTAGATGAAGCAATTGCTAAAGCTGATTTAGCAGTACACAAAGCTATTACCTCAGGAGAAATCAAACCTGCAACTTTAAGAGGAAAAGCTTGGGCTGGAGTAAAAAAATATACAGGATATGATGCCGTAAATGGAGCATTAAAAAAAGGGGCAACAAGCTCAAATAAAGTTGTGAGAAACCTTGCAAAAGGTGCTAAAGGCGGCGGACTTGCAACAGCAGCAATCGGGCTTGCAATTGAAACACCTGAAATAATCGAAACATATAAAAAATGTGGAGCAGGAAAAGGTACAAAACAACTAGCTAAAACAACAGCAGTTGTCGCTGCTGAAGGTGTAGGCTACGCAGTTGGAGCAAAAGTCGGAGCAATTGCAGGTGCAAAAGTCGGAGCTACAATCGGAACTTGTATAGGTGGTCCTGTAGGAACAGCTATAGGTGGTGCTGTTGGTGCTCTAATTGGAGTTGGAACAGGTATTCTATGCAGCTGGGCAGCAGGTAAAGGTGCTAAAGCAATGGTTGGGAAATCTGAACTTGAAAAACAGAAAGAACAAGAAGCTAGAAAACTTGCAAAAGATGCAATTAAATCTGAAGAAGGCAAAGAAAAATTACTTTCTAAAGTTGAAGAAAAATCAAAAGAAGAAGGCGGTTGCACAGACGACAAAGTAATTGCAGCATATGAAAAATTAACAAATGATAAAGAAGAAATGATAGCTGAAAATAAAACACATTCAACAAAAAGAAAATCAAACAATTCAAGCAAAACAAAAGAAAATGATTATGAAGACATTATCAACAAATTAAATATGCTAACATCAGGCACTTATAACAACAATATATTCAAAAATCCAATTTACAACAATTCATATTCTCAATTTACAATGCCAAATATGTTTGGCTGGAATATGTTCAACACTTATAATCCATATAACATGAATGGATTTGGAATGATTGCATAAAAAAAGACCGCTTTTGAAACGGTCTTTTTTTAATTAAAGAGATTGTACGTTAAAATCGCGTTCGGATCTGCTTGACGTACATTCTAAAATATTTTTAATAAAACGTTCGATAGTTGATTCCATTGAAGAAATTTCTTCTTTCAATGCTTTGTAACTCTCCTCCCTTATATCTTTAAGGGCATTTTCAAAAATTTCATCATGATACATGACACATCTCCTATTTTCATTATTACCTTTGTAGACTTCAACAAGTAATTTGTTTGATTACCGCAAAGGCTACTTCACATATTCCCATAACGGAACTTTTTGGAACATTCTTTAATAAATTTTATAATATTGTTACAAAATTTATTATTCTTACAAAATAAATTTACTTTAGGGTAAAATATTAAAATACATAGAGGGAATAGAATGGCTACTGATTTTCTAACAAGTTATGATTATTATTCAAGCAGACGTGATATGGAAGTTATATCAAACATCGTAGAATCTTTAAAAAAGATTCTAGAAGAAGATAAATTACAACCGCAACCGTTATTTTTAAAAACGTCTGAAAACCTTATTCTTAATATCGCAAGAAAAGTCGTACAAGAAAAAAAGAAAACTTTTTTAATTGGGATTACAGGAGAAAGTGCATCAGGAAAGACTGTTTTTGTTGATAACACTATTAAAGCTTGCGTAAAAGAAAAAAAAGAAGGAATATATACAGTTATTCGTTGTGATGATTATTATAAAGATACTTCTAAAGAACTCCAAGAAGCAGGAAGTT
>CAUDIU010000074.1 GCA_958449715.1 uncultured Clostridium sp.
TGCTTTAGGTTATGAAACAACTCACTCTATTGGAGTTGATGAAATGGCTGTATTTACTGGAGCAGTAGCAAGAGGTGTTAGTCACGCAATGGTTGTAACAGATATGCCTTTTTTAAGTTATCATTGTGATATTTCTGCAGCAGTAGCAAATTGTGGAAAAATGATAAAATTAGGTGCAAATGCTGTTAAAATTGAAGGTTATAGTGATTATATATTGAGTGTAATAAAAAGACTTGTAGAATCTGGAATTCCTGTTATGGGGCATCTGGGATTTACTCCTCAATTTTTAAATACTTTAGGTGGATATAAAATTCAAGGAAAAACTCAAGAAGCTGCTGAAGAGATTTTAAAGCAAGCAAAAGAATTGGAGAAAGCGGGAGTGTTTTCAATTGTGTTAGAAATGGTTCCGCAAGAAAGTGCTAAATATATTACAGAAAATTTATCTGTTCCTACTATATCCTGTGGAGCAGGAAAATATTGTGATGCGCAAGTTCTTGTATCTGATGATGTGTTCGGTAAATTTTCTGATTTTAAACCTAAATTTGCAAGAAAATATGCTGATATGAAATCATTAATCTTGGATTGTGCTAAAAAGTTTGATGAAGATGTGAAAAATGGGAATTTCCCCTCAGAAGATGAAATTTTTTAAGTAATTTTTTGTGCTATAATTTTTTCGAAAAAGATAGAAAAGAGAGTGATATTATGTTAGTTCATACAATAGCTGAAGTAAGAGAACAAGTAAAACAGTGGAAAAAAGAAGGTTTGACAGTTGGTTTAGTGCCTACAATGGGTGCTCTGCATAACGGTCATTTAAGTTTAATTAAAAAAAGCGTATCTAAATGTGATAAAACAGTAGTTTCTGTTTTTGTAAATCCTATTCAGTTTTGTCCAGGTGAAGATTTAGATAAATATCCAAGAACATTAGATGCTGATGAAAAGTTATGTACAGATGCTGGTGTTGATATCGTATTTGCGCCATCTCCAAAGGAAATGTATGGGGAAGGGCATATTATGTCAAATGATTTTTTAACTTATGTTATTCCTCCATTTTTCTATGTGAACAAATTATGTGGAAAATCTCGAGTTGGACATTTTGATGGAGTATGTACTGTAGTAAATAAATTGTTTAATATTGTTCAGCCTGATTTTGCTTTCTTTGGAGAAAAGGATAGACAACAATTAATAATTTTGAAAAAAATGGTTAAAGATTTAAATATCCCTGTTGAAATTATTCCTTGTCCAATAGTTAGAGAAGAAAGTGGATTAGCATTATCTTCTCGCAATAAATACTTGTCAGAAGAAGATAAAGTAAATGCATTAGCCTTGAGTAAAATTTTATTCAATATAAAAGCATGTTATAATAAAGGTATAACTGATGTTAAAGCATTAACTGAAACTGCATATTCTTATTTGAATGCTAATCATTCTTTAGAATATTTGGAATTTAGAGATGCTGATGATTTGGAAGAAAAAGAAGTTGCAGATGACAATACTATTGTTTTTATTGCATTAAAAATAGGTGATGTTAGATTAATTGATAATATTTCGTTAGCGTGAGGATTTTATGCTTGTAATCTATAAGTTTTTATCAAAAATATTGCAGTTTATTTTAAATATATTATTTGTTATTCAGATAACATTAATGATATTAGTCTTTTTAACTGCAACATATTGGTTTCTAAACTTAATGAATATAACTGCATTTGATTTTGTCAGTCCGATTGCAGATGTTATTTCCAATTTAGTAAAAACTTTTTATCACCAAGAAGTTGAAGTAGGTGGAGTTTATATAGATGGCTCATTGCTTCTTTTTGATTTGTTAGCTGTCATTTTTGTTTTTATAATTACAAAATCAAAATTTTATTTTCACAGAGGAATGGATTTCTTAAATGATGGCATAAAATCTTGTGAAGAACGAATTGAAGCAAGATTTAACAAGTCATTGCAAAAAGAAGTAGAAAAGAATATAAAAAAATGTAATAATGTTGCAGTTCTTATTCAATTTACAGCAAAAAACATGATGGTAGATGCCTGTTGGGGCGGAGATGCAAATGATGGTGTAAAAGAAAAAGAAGAAGAAGCTTTTAAGACATTTTATGCATCAATAAAAAATATTACAGGGTGTAAATTTGCAAAAACCGGAGATAAGATGTTAATTTTGTTGAATGATTTCGATAAAGTTGATAATCTTCTACATTTTATAGATCTTTCTGTTAACAGAATTAGAACCAACATGAAAAAGAAAAGATGGCTGTTAATAAGTTGTATAGCAGTAGATGTTTTTGATGATAAAACATCTTTTAAAGATGATGTATATCCATTATTGGAAAAATTACTGACTTTGAAAATCCAAAATGAAGCAGTTTGCCTGGGAAATTTTTGTATGCGTTATGAATTATATCCAGAACCTATGTACACTCCTTTTTTGAGGGGAACATATAATTTGGCAGGCGAATGTGATGTATGGTCTTTAGTTAAGAAAAATTAACAAGGCTATTGATTTTTTTTACTGTTTCAAGTAGTATAAATTTACAACCGCAGACAGTTAGCGGGGAGGGTGAATAACCCGCAAGTTTATAAAACCTGTTTCCCCTTAATATTCCAGCTAACCGAGGTAATACAGTCGAAATATATAAAAATAGATTTGTTAACCTATGAGATTTTGCGGTCATATATGAAAGATGCAAAATCTTTTGTATTTTTTAGAAGGTCGATAAATTTAATTTGTAAAACAAAGGAGCTAAACATGGCAACAAAAGCTTTTAAATCTGAAAAAATAGATGCTATAAAAGCAAAAGCAGAAAAAGCCCAAGTAGCTATTTTAACTGAATATAAAGGTTACTCTGTAGAAGAAATTACAAATTTAAGACGCAGCATTCAAAAAGAAGGCGGCGACTACATGGTAACAAAAAATACTTTAGCTAAAATCGCTTTTAAGGGTACTGATTTTGAAGTTCTTACAGAAGCATTAACAGGACCTGTTGCAATCGCATTTGGTTTTGAAGATCAAGTAAGTCCAGCAAAAGCAGTTGCAAAATTTATTAAAGATACTAAAAAAGGTGCAATCCTTGGTGGAGCATTAGATGGTAAATTATTATCAGCTAAAGAAGCAGAAGCATTATCAAAAATGCCTTCAAAAGAAGAACTTCTTGCAAAAATTCTTGGTTCTATCAACTCACCTGCTTCAGGTATCGTTGGATCTATCAATGCAGTTATGTCACAACTTACAAGAACTATGGCTGCTGTTAGAGATCAAAAGACTGCATAGTCAAAAATTTGTACAAAACTAAAAAAATTAAAGGAGAAAAATAATGAGTAACGTAGAAACTATTTTAGAATCAATTGAAAAATTAACTTTATTAGAAGCAGCTGAATTAGTAAAAGCTATGGAAGAAAAATTCGGCGTATCTGCAGCAGCTCCTGTAGCTGTAGCAGCAGCTCCTGCAGCAGCTGGTGAAGCAGCAGCTGAAGAAGCATCAGAAGTTAACGTAATTTTAGCTTCTGCTGGTGCTAACAAAATCGCTGTATTAAAAGAAGTAAGAGCTATCACAGGTCTTGGCTTAAAAGAAGCTAAAGATTTAGTTGATGGTGCTCCAAAAGCTATCAAAGAAGGTATCAAAAAAGAAGATGCTGATGCTATCAAAAAACAACTTGAAGCTGCTGGTGCAACTGTTGAAATCAAATAGTCAATTGATTATAAATGATTTAAAAAGCTCCTCTTTTATAGAGGAGCTTTTTTAAATACATATTTTTTTATACTCACAAAAATCACATATTTTTGAGTGCTCGATTTCTTCAGAGAATTGAGCATTTGTTATTTTGTTACAAATGTCAGTTATTCTTTTTTCATATTCTTGTGCTTTTGTTGAATTAAAATTAATTATTGAATTTTGGTTATTTTTTAAATCAATATAGACAAATTTTATATTATCTCCATACATTTTTGATGCACATAAAAGATATGTTACTGTTTGGTAATCATATTCCGGATTTTTAGGAATTGATCCGGTTTTGTAATCAAGAATGTAGTAGTTTTTGTCATCTTTCATTAGTGCATCTAATCGTCCGCCAATCCAGTAATTATCAACTTTGCAAGATAAATTGTATTCTGAGTTTACATATGTTTTATTAAAAAATTCATTTTGTTTTAAAATTTCCCATAGTTTTAATTCTTCACTATTAAGAGCTTTTTCCATTTTAGAAATATCATCTCCGCGTAAGTAATAATTCGCAAGAGCATGGACTTTTTTACCTTTTTCAAATAAATTGCTTTTTTGTGGTACGGATATTTTTTCTATGTATTTGAAATAGTATTTTTGCGGGCAGGCTTCAAAAGTTTTTAACATATTAGGTGAAAAACTATTCATGGTATTCCTCCGTACAATTTAAAATTTCTGAAAAAATAAGGCTTGGTTCTTGTTCTATAATTTTTTCAAATGATTTGATTTTTCTGCTGGTTGTGAAATATAAATATTTTTTAGCTCTTGTGATTGCGACATAGAGTAATCTTAAATTTTCTGATACCAGCTCTTGTTTCATATCAAATTCTGTTTTTGCTTTGTAGTTTGGATTTAAGCGTTTTAAGTTTTCGGTAAAGTCAGAATTTTTTAATTTTATTTGTTCAAAATCAAGTGTAAGATTTTTTTCTGACATTTCAGGGATAAATACATAATCAAATTCATCTCCTTTTGATTTATGGAGTGTCATTATTTGAACTTTCCCTGCAAGAAATTCTTTATCGCTTTCATCTTCTTCCGAGAAGAATTTGAAACCGCTCAATGATGGTTTTTTAGCAAGTTCTCCTAATCTTTCAATAAGAGTTGAAAAATTTTTGTAATTTAAACTCAAACGTTTTATTAAAGTTGAAATCAAATATACATTAGATTTTTCAATTTCTGATGTAAAGTAATGCAGTCCTATTTTAATAGCAAGTTCTTCAGGTGCAAGATGGGGAAATGAAAGCCAGTAGGTTAAATCCCAATAAAATTGCCCGAGATGAATATTGTCTATGTAATCAGGATTTATTTGGATAAAAGGATTTTCATATTTTCTTATTTCAAGTCCTAGTCTTTGTTTATAGAACCCCATTTCTGCAAGAATTTCGTAGTTATCAGCTATTACATTATTATCAAATGGGTGAAGTATCATTTGCATTATTGCAAAGATTGTTCTGAATATTGATTTTTGTTCAAGACTTTCACTTCTTGTTATACTTTTTAATCCGCTGTTATTAATGAAATTTATCCATTGAGCTACTTGATAATTACTTCTTAAAAGAATACCTATTGTACATTTAGGGTCTTTTTTTAATGCCGATTTGATTTCTCTTAAGATATAGTTTCTTTCTTCTAATGGTTTTTCAAATATAGTTGCGTGTAGAGCATTTTCAGAAATTGGATTTCTTCCTTCTACAGGTTGCATAAAGATCTCAAAGAATGCATTTTTTGTTTCGTTTTGAGTGTCTGCCCATTTAACTAAATTATTAGCGAGTGTCCATACATCTTTTGTGCAGCGTTGAGAACAATTCATACTAACATTATTACTGTTTTGTATAAATTTTCTGAAACCTTCTACATCTGCATTTGAAAAAGTTGTTGTAATTGCTTGGTTTATGTCACCGCATCTAATTAAATTTTTATGTTTTGCACTTAAAAGATTAATAAGTTTTTGTTGAATTGAAGATGAATCTTGAGCTTCGTCTTCAATAATATATTCACAGATTTTTTGGTAATATTCTCTAATATCAGCGTTATCTTCCAGAAGTTTTACTGATGATATCAGCATATCATCATAGTCGATTAAGTTTGCTTCTTTTAAAATTCTTTGGTATTCATCAAAAAATATTTTAAACTTTTCAAGTTTTTTATCCATTGAATTGTTAAATTCACAGCAGCCGATTTTGAATACGGAAATTCCTCTATCAAATTCATCTGTTTCTGTTTTTTTTAGTTTTAATTTTGTTGAAATTTCTCTTATAATTCGTGATCTTTGGGTATCATCACAAATTTCAAAATCTGAGGATAGTCCGAGTCTTTCAAAGTTCCCGTTTTCTTTTAATATTCTTAATGCAAGGCCATGAATTGTGCTGATATTTGGAAGTTGTGAAGAATTCTGTCTGATATTTTTAATTCTGTCTCTGAAATTTCTTGCCGCACTTTCCATATATGTCATAACGAAAATGTTTTCAGGATTAACACCTTTATCAAGCAGTTTAATTATAAGGGCAAGTAAAATTGTAGTTTTTCCTGCTCCTGGGACTGCTGATATTGCCATTTTCCCGTTTTCATAATCAAGTACTGGTTTTTGATCGTCTCTAGGAATTATTGTGAAAGTTTTTTTAGTTTGTTCTTCTTCTTTTAATGTTTGTTCTTGTATTTTGATGTATTCTTCTATTCCACCAAAATTTTCTATACCGTTTCCGTCAAACAAACTTGAATATGTGAAGATATGTTCTGTTGCACATAGGGTTAGTTTTCTTAAAATTCTTGCAGTTTTTTCTTTTGATAATTCAATGTTGTCATCAATTGTGAATTCATCTTTTGCCCAGCCTCTTTGGAATACCCAAGCATTGTATAAAGGACCTGTATCACTTTTTATCCATTCATCACTTGAAATATCAAGCCATAATTGATATTTTGTTTTGATTTGATTGTCTATGATTTTTTGAGGGGTTGAAATTATAAGATCATTTGCAGAAATTTCTAGTGTAGAATATGGATTTTCTGCAATTATTGAATTTTCGATTTGATTGATAATTTCATTTTGTCTGTTTGAAAAATCTTTCCCGAATATATTTTCAAAATCTTGCAGTTGTTTTATAAAGAAATTGAATTTATTTAATTCAATAGGTTTTATATTTTGTAATTGTGCAAGTTCAAAATAAATATCGTAAACTTTTTCTGATAATTTTGCATTATTGTTTTCAGTTAAATTTTTGATAATTTCAAGAAATTTTTTGTATTTGTTTGTGTATTCTTCTAAGTTAAATTCATGTTCAATTAATATCCCGTTATTTTCAAAGTTTTCAAGAATATCTTTGCAATATTTGACAGGTATTCCTAAAAATTCAGAAAGGACTACACGCAAATCAAATTCACTTAGTTTAATCCCATTCACTATTTTTAAAATAGTAAGTACGGATTTTACAAGTCGATTTTGTATAAGTTTTTCACTCCCAGATAGGAACATTAGATTTGTATGAATATTTTCTTTTAGAGAAAATTTCAACATATCATCAATTACAGGAGTGATTATAGCAATTTCAGATGGAAGAACATTTTTGCTAAAGAGCTCTTTAATATTTTTGATAGCAGAATCTATCATTGATGCTCTTTTTGATGGAGATTGAAGCGAAAAATTCTCAAGAGAGACAATTTCTTCATTTGTAATATTTGAGAATAAAGTTTCAGCATCTTTACTCATAATATTTTCAGATGTAAGTTTTTGAGCTTTTTCATTAAATAATTCTTCAAATTTCCAAACGGCAGTTCTGTCTGCGCTTAAATACCCAGCTCGGCTTGCTCCCTTTTCATCAAAAGCAATAAATGCTTCTTTTAGCTGAGGTGCAATGTGCGAGATAAAGTCAAAACAAACAGGAGTTATTTCATCTCCGTCATCTAAAATTAAGTATTTAATATTTTTAAAATAGTCTGAATTTTTATAAATATAATTAAATACAAGAGTTTGTCTAAGGTAGTCAAAATCTCTCAGTGCAAGAGTTTTTGAAAGTAATTTTTTTAAAGCCTTTTTAGCATCTTCAGAAAAACTTTCTCCAAGAATTCTTGAACGCCATTCAACTTCTTCATCTGTCAAATTGTTTTGAACTATAAGAGAATATCTTCTAAATATTTGGTGTAAAAGTGATTTTTTTGAATTGTAACCCTTAAATGGGATTTCTTTCAAAATATCTTTTAAGAGAAATTGAGAAACTTCAAGTCCTGCTAAGTTTGGTAAAATTGTTGGATTGTCAAAAGGGTTGATATTTTCTAAGAATGCCCAATTATCATTAATCGTGTTATACACAAGTGAAAAAAATGAATGAACTTGCAATTTTTCAATAGAATCTATTTTAAGTTTTTCAAAAGTTTTATTTATGAAGTTTTGTTTAAGGTTTGAGTTTTGAACAAGTACCAAAATCTCAGAAGATTTAACCCCTGAATTTAATAAATTGGTATAAGCATTTATCAGAAAATCCGTTTTATTAGTGGATAAATCGCCTGAAATTAACATTCATACTCCTTTAAAAATAATTGTACCATGAACAATAAAAAAATAATTTTGTCCTCATCCTTCTGAACTATTGCATTTTTTTGCGCATTAGTCTATTATATAACCATAAACGGAGAGAAGGTATTACAACAAACGCATGGAGGTTAGTTATGCAAGAATTACAAGAACAAATCGGACAATCAGCAGGTCAAATTTACAATTATTTGAACAACAATGGAGAATCTACATTCTCAAAAATGAAAAAAGAATTAGATCTTAAAGGTAATTTTGCAGATTTAGGTCTTGGTTGGTTAGCTAGAGAAGATAAAGTTGAAATTTCTAAAAAAGGTGCTTCAGTTAGCGTAAGACTTAAATAGTTTTTGTAAAAAACATTAAAAAAAGGCATCTTTTTAGATGTCTTTTTTTATGCAAAAAACGGAGATAATTC
>CAUDIU010000075.1 GCA_958449715.1 uncultured Clostridium sp.
ACCTAAAGCAACCATTGCAAGACTATCACCGATTAATATGATATCAATACCTGCCTCGTCTATATATTTTGCAGTTGAATAATCATAGGCAGTTAAAACTGAGAATTTTTCATTATTATCTTTATATTTTTGAATTGTATTAACTGTATTTTTTTTAGCCATTACACATTACAACCTTGTTTTTCAGATGTTTTATTTGATGAAGAAAAGAAACCTTTTTCATTTTTATGTTCTTTTCTAAACCAATAATAAATTGCTCTTGCTACACGGTTTGAACTATGTCTTACAAGACCTTCCTTACTATCTTCAATAAGTTTTCTTGTAACCAATTTTACACCAAGTTTTTTCAAATTTTCAAAATCTAATTTTACAGGATAAGAACCTGCCATTTCATATTTTTTAGCTAAATTTGAAGGCATAAAATCATTAACTAATACAGCATCAATAACTTTTTTACTGCCAGCATGTTTCATAATTGCATTAACGTGATCACACACACTGTATCCATCTGTTTCTCCAGGTTGTGTCATTATGTTGCATACATATATTTTTTTAGCATTTGATTTTGCAATCTCATGAGAAATTTCTTGGATTAATAAATTTGGAATAACACTTGTATACAAACTTCCAGGTCCCAAAATAATTAATTCAGCTTCTCGTATTGCTGAAATTACATCTGCCAATGCGTGGCAATTTTGAGGATCAGTAAATAATCTTTTTATTTTTCCATGAGCTTCAGGAATATTTGATTCCCCATGAATAATTCTACCATCTTCCATTTCCGCAACAAGTTTCATATCATCTAAAGTAGATGGTAAAACTCTGCCTCGAATTGATAAAACATTTGAAGATTCTTTTACTGCTCTTACCATATCTCCTGTAATAGAACATAAAGCAGTTAAAAATAAGTTTCCAAAACTGTGTCCTTCTAGACCTTCACCATTTCTAAATCTGTATTGGAATAATTTTGTAACCAAATCTTCATCATCAGCTAAAGCTGCAATACAGTTTCTTATATCTCCAGGAGGTAAAACTCCCATTTCTTCTCTTAATCTTCCAGAACTACCACCGTCATCACCTACTGTAACAACAGCCGTTACATTATTAGTGATATTTTTTATACCTCTTAATAACATAGAAAGACCTGTACCACCACCAACTGCAACGATCTTAGGTCCTCTGTTTAATTTTCTTCTTCTATATAAATTTTCTAGTAAAGATTGCTTATCAGCGCCATCAAGCATTGAAAGATTTGTTTTTTGCCAACCTTTGAAAAACATACCGGCACCAAACATCACAATAGCAAATGCTATCCATTCAGTAGATACATTCATCGCTATTTTTCGAATGAATTCCATTGTGTAAAAAACAGGTTTGATATCAAATAAAATCAATACACCTAAAGTCATTAAAACTGCGCCAAGAAAAATTAGTGCAAACCATCTTTTTACCTGCAATCCAGGGATTAACCATTTTACATCTTCCGGCATTTTTACATTTTTTCTAAAATCTTTCATCACCTTATGAATTATCCTTCTTAATTATTCTACCCAACCTGACATACAAGCGTTTTTATAATTTACTGGAACAGGTTTTATTATTTCATGAGCTTGTCTTATAAGCTCCAAAGAATTTGACAATCTGTTTGTAAAGTGAATAGTATCAGCTGTTACAACGGTTTTGCCACCTTCTACGTTTGAAACTTGAGATGTTGAAAGCAATTGTTTCAAACGAGAAATTCCCATTTCAGTATTTTCGCTATCTCTGGCAACTGTGTTCACAGTACCATCAACATTATACATTTTTTCCAGACAAATTTCTTGTGCAACAGGGATATTAATAAGTTCACCTGTTTTTTCAGTAATTTCTCCTGATGCACCATAATATACAAGCCATTTTGAACATTTCTGAATAGCTTTTGCTACAGAACATGCAAAAGAAAAATCAGTAGCACATTTTTTATACATAGCACCATGAGGTCTTACATGTTCAATTTCCAGATGCATAGTTTTAGCAAAAGACATTAAAGCTCCTACCTGATAAATAACAATAGCTTCAATCTCATCTTCAGTTAAATCCATATCGCGATATCCAAAACCTTGAATATCATCAAAACCAATATGAGCACCAACTACTACATTTTTTTCTTTTGCCCTTAATAAAGCATTTTTTATAGTCAAAGGATCTCCTGCATGGAAGCCACAAGAAATATTCACAGAACTTGCATAATCTAATAAATCAAATTCTGAATTATTTTTATAAATTCCAAAACTTTGAGCTAAATCTATATTAAAATCGATATTTTTTATTGATTTTTTTTCTAAACTATCCTGCATAATTATCTTTCTTATTAAAATAATACTTTGATGAGATAATTATACTCTATAAATAATTAATTACCATAATCTTTACATAATATTAATCAGAAAAAATTAAGCTCGATAAACATCGGAAATTTGCAAAAACATATACTGTTTTGTAAAATATGCAAGACGCGCAATATCAGATTTAGTAAAGCTTTTCACATTAAAGCAAAAATCAAACTTCTTGCTTCCAATCACATAATTTTTATTAAAGAATAAATATAAATAGCCATTAGTTAAAACATAATATTCACCCTTAAAATAAAGTTTATTCATCAACTCATCAATATTTACACCTTGCATTTTATTATCAATATAAACTTTATTTTTCATATCTACAGCATCATCTGCAAACTTCTCATATTTCACATACAAAGAACGCTTGCATAATTTACTGTTATCCCACTTCTTTGTAATATAATCAGGTTCTACAGAAGCTCTTCTTTGAGTTCTTACAAATTCTCTCATATCAAAAGTGTTATATCCTAATACTAAGAAAAATGGAATAATCAATTTCTCTCTAATTTCTGTTTCAGACAAATTTTCAAATAAAGCTAATTCCTTGCTATTTTTTATAATTGCAATATTTCTTGCAAGCACACGTCTATTTAGTTTATATATTACTTTTTTACAGAAAAAATAAACAATAAACGAAAACAACAATACTAATAAAAATAATAAAAGAGCCACGAAAACCATATATATATTTTAACACTTTTTTCTCTTCTCTGCAACTTATACAACTATTATTTATGAATATTTATTAAAAAAGCGGTTATTCAAATTAATGAATAACCGCTTTTAGAGATTTATCAATCAACTATTTTGCTTGTAATTTATTTACAGCTTTAGTTAATCTTGATTTTTTTCTAGCTGCAGTATTTTTATGCAAAACACCTTTTGAAACAGCTTTATCACATAATTGATAAGCTTTTGAAAGAGCTGCATTTAAAGCTTCTTTATCTTCAGCTTTAGCAAGTTCTAAAACTTTTTTCAAAGCTGTTTTAATTGAAGTTTTGAAAGCAACGTTTCTTTGTCTGTTTCTTTCAGCTATAAGTACTCTTTTTTTAGCAGATTTAATATTTGCCATTTTATTTTGCCTTTCTTTTACTCTTACGTCCGATTAATGACTTCGGACACATTTGAGGATGTGAGCAAATTCATATTAATTAAAAAAAATAAAAAATGCAATACATATGTAAATAAATGTATAATCAAATAAAAGCATACAAAAATTTTATATAAAATTGATAGATTAAAGCTATAACTTGAATACAAATTTTACTGTTAAAAAATGTAACGATTATACATAAGAATTAGTTCTAAAGGATTATATTTTTTAGCCATTTGTGGTATAAATAATATATAAGTAGGAATTATATTTATATAATAGTAATTCGTTTAAATGAGATATGGAGGCAAAAATGTCAGTAGGACAATTCGTATTTATGTTACACAGCCACCTACCCTATTATAGAAAAGCCGGCATGTGGCCTTTCGGGGAAGAAAATTTATATGAATGTATGGCAGAAACATACGTTCCATTGTTAAATGCAATCTCCGAACTATATGATGAAGGTATTAAGGCAAAGTTAACAGTAGGTATTACCCCAATTCTTGCAGAACAACTTAACGATGAACATTTAAAACATGGATTCGTTAAATATCTAGATTCAAGAATTGCTCAAGTTTCAAAAGATTTGGACAGATACCCTGATCCAAAAGTAGCACACTCACAACACTTGAAATACCTTGCTAAATACTACTTTGACTGGTTCTCAAACATCAAAGATGCATTTGTAAATAAATACGGAATGGATTTAATTGCACAATTTAAAAAATTCCAAGATTTAGGTTGCATTGAAATCACAACATCTGGTGCAACTCATGGTTTTTCTCCATTGCTTGCAACTGACAGCAACTTGAATGCACAATTTAAAATAGGTTCAGATACAACAAAAAGATTATTTGGTAAAAAAGCATGCGGATGCTGGCTTCCTGAATGTGCATACAGACAAGGTTACGAATATGTAGGCAAAGATGGCAAAAAACATTGGCGCCCTGCAATTGAAGTAACATTGCAAAACAATGACATTGAATATTTCTTCACAGAATCTCATGTAATCGAAGGCGGAAACTCTATCGGTAACAGACGTGTAATTGGGGTTTACGGAAATATTGAATATATTCCACTACCTGAACGTCCAGCTACAGGATATGATACATATTCAGCATACTGGTTACCTGATGCTCAAGTAGCAGTAATGGGTAGAAATGACAGAGCTGGTTACCAAGTATGGTCAGCTGCTGATGGTTACCCTGGAGATGGAGTATTCAGAGAATTCCATAAAAAAGATGACAAATCAGGTATGCATTACTGGAGAATTACATCATCTACAACAGATTTAGGTGACAAAATGCTTTATGATCCAGTATTAGCATTAAATAAAATTAATGAAAACTCAGATCACTATACAACTTTAATTTACCATATGTTAAATGACTATAAAAAAGCACACGGTAAAGAAGGTCTTGTAATGGTATCATTCGATACTGAATTATTTGGACACTGGTGGTTTGAAGGTGTTGAATTTATTAAACAAGTAATTAAAAAATTCTCAACATATTTACCAGAAGTAGAAAGAATGACAGCTGGAGAATATGTACACTCACATCCACCAAAAGAAGCTATCCAAATTCCTGAAAGTTCTTGGGGACAAGGCGGACACTTCTATGTATGGAATAACCATTTAACAGAATGGATGTGGCCAATTATTCATGCTTGTGAAAAAAGAATTTGTGCAATTGCTGATAAATATTCAGAAATTCCAGAAGATAAATTATTGCATAGAGCTCTAAATCAATTAGCAAGAGAAAATCTATTACTTCAAAGTTCAGACTGGCCATTCTTAATTACAACATGGCAAGCAAAAGATTATGCAACAGACAGATTCAGAGAACATGTTGATAGATTTGAAAAAATTGCAGATATGATTGAAAGCGGAAACATCGATGAAAATGCACTAAAAGAAATTGAAAGCATTGATAACTGTTTCCCAACAATAGATTACAGAGTATATCAATCAATTGAAGAAGGTGTAATCCCTCAACAATCTGCAAAACTTGCACCATTGTATAAATAAATAATATTCATAAAGAAAAAAGTCCGTTAATCAAACGGACTTTTTTTTATTTAAACCTCAGTAAATAATTTATGTTTATCAGAACTTTTAAAAACAAGTTCAGGATAATTTTTCTTAAAAAATTTAATATCCTCATCAGATAAATCTAATGAGTGTCTTTTTACAAATTGAATATCTTCACCTTTTTTCAAATTAAAAAAATCATTAAACATATTAGCATATTTTTTTAACATAATATCAGCATAACCACTAGCCCCACACCAAGGGTCTATAATCACCAATTTTTGTAAAGATGGATAATAATTTTGTTTATCAAAATTAACAAGTAAAACTGTGTGATTAAGATTTTTTTGCCCGTCATTTGTCACCAAATTGATTCTATCACAATTATTAACGCCATTAACTTTCAAAATAAGTTCAGCAATTGTAGATTTTTCATAACAATTTCCAACTTTATTATCTCTGATTTGTTCTAACAAATTTTTCAAAAATTTAATAGGTATTAACTCAGAATTATTATTACATCTTGCACGGTGTATTTTTTCACCAATAGAAGAAATAAAATTAATATTATTATCATCATTAAGGTGAAAATTATAATTAAGCCAAGTATTTGATAAAGCTGGGAAATTTTTATTAACAGACCTGCACACCCAATCAGCATCTTTCAAAACAGAATTTTTTGCATTGAAAGATGGTTGTTTTTCACTACGGGGTAAATAACTATTATTCCTCAACTTCATATTTTTCAATATAACATAAAAAAAAGACTTGCAAAAAAAAATTCAGCATATTATAATAAAACTTGTCGAAAGACATTGAAAACAAAATACGGGAGCGTAGCTCAGTTTGGTTAGAGCGCATGCCTGTCACGCATGAGGTCGCGAGTTCGAGCCTCGTCGTTCCCGCCATTTTTAAAATTAGCACCTTCGGGTGCTTTTTTAGTGCTCGTAGTCTGCATTTCAGCTTGTTCGAAAGTTCACTTATTTAAGATCTATTTATTACTTACAATTCTCTATTTTTATATATAACCCCACAACTTTTCCCATTTATAGAAGCTATAAAAAATATACTCCCGTCATCTAAAAGTATTGATTTACCCAAGATAAAATCTTTAGGACTTTCGTCAATAATTTCTGTTGTATTTGTTATAGGATCATATAATAACATCGATTGTATCTGAGTATAACCCTTCAAGATAGAATTATTTCTTAATATTCCACCATAAATTAAAATTTTTCCGTTGGGCAATAGTAATGAATGATAAATTCCATCTCCTGTTATAGGAATTGTACCAATATATTTAACGGTTTCAGTTTTATAGTCAAAGATTTCAACAGCATTATTATGATTTTTTCTTGCTTTTCCTCCAATTATAACAACCCTACCATCCGGTATTTTATGTACTATTTCAGGATTTATTGAATCTCTAAATTTGAGTTGAAAATTTTGGAGTCTCCGAAATTTATTTGTTGCAGAATTGTATATTTCAGCAGTTCCTAAATGCAACCATAAAACTAATATTTCATTATTATTCAATGTTACGGTCTGCCTACTAATATCATTTTGTGGAACGTCATAAATTGGTTCTTGCAGTTCAGGTAATTTGATTCGAAGATCTCCTTTTGGATATACCGGCTTTGGTTTACTCTTTATATTATTTATGTAATAATCATATTCATACCTTGCATCTCCAACTTTTACATATTTTCGTCTTATATCAACAGCGGTTTGTGAATTCAGCGTAAATGTTTCTGCTATAGGATCATATAATTCTGAAAATCTTGTTGTTGGCTTGTTTGCGTTGGTTTCATAATAATCAGCTTTTCCATTTTTATCATACTTATAAATATAATCAGATACTCCATTTGTTATTAAAACTTTTCCATTATTTAATTTTGTAATACCAAAATAACTACGCGGGATTTGTAATTTCCCAACAATTTTATAAGTATCATCATTTGGGTTATAAATTTCCGCATACTGGGATTCTTCACAAACTTTCAACTGAAAAGGTGTTACATTCTTTTCTAATGGGGACATATCACAAAATGAGCCGACTAATAAAACTTTTCCATCATCTAATACAATAGGCTTTGTATAATAATAGTGCCAAATTTTAGGTTGAGAAATCTTTTCGAACTTTTTGGTTTTAGGATTATATATTTCAAACCGTTTTAAAAATCGTTTTTCTTCAGAAATTGGATCATCTAAAGAACTATTTAGCTGAATAAATTCAGATATTAAAATTCTGCCATCCTGCAATTTTGTCAATTCATAGTTTTGCCCATGAGGTAATGTTGTTTTAGCAACAATGTCAAAATCTCCTTTTGCAAAAACTCCATTTTGAATACTTAAAACTAAATAAAAAAATACAAATCCTTTTATTACGATTTTTTTCATTTATTTATAATATTAAATTTCAATAAAAAATAAAAGAATTTTAAATTTTAATATTAAATATTTGTAACAATTTTATATATTATTTTTTTTATTACTAGCAACTTTTATTTTTACAATTTTTATATCTCTAAAATATAAAAAAAGGAGATAATATGAGAATAGCAAGTATCGGAATTAAACCATATGGTAACAATAATATTCAACTAAACTCTTACAACAAAAATCCTCAAATTCAACAATCAAATACAATTCAAAAAAAATATTCGCAATTACCTTATTCTTTTAAATACAATGCAAATGTTTCTTTTGGAGAATTTTTCGACCCAAATAGAACCGTACCACACATTGACTATGAAGAATATATGGCAATGTCAGAATCAACTAAAAAAAGATTTAGAAAAAGATATGATCAATTTTTTAGAGCCAAAACAACCAAATTAGATGAAATGGTAGATCAAAGAAGTTTATATATGCCATTAAGGAATGAAGCAGTAATGGACGAATTTATAAATTTCTCTAAATCTACATATGCAAAATTTAAAGATCAACCAATAATTTGTCTTGGTCGTAGCCCTAAATGGTTTTTAAATGCAGCCCTATGGATGAAAGATGGAATTAACGATTATAAATTT
>CAUDIU010000076.1 GCA_958449715.1 uncultured Clostridium sp.
TCTAAATCCAAAATAGGCTTATCAGAATCTTGATATATTTTATAACAATTTCTTGCCATTAATTCTGCAACCCTTGCTGTCTGATCGAGCTTATAAAAAACATTATCAACATAAGGAATATTAAAATGCTCACCTTTATTCATATAATTCACCTCTTTAATCTTATTATAATAACATTTGACATAAAAATTGACAACTAATAGTAGAAAATTCTACATGTAAATTTTTCTTCACATTTCCTCAAAATTTCTAAAGTTTTTGAATTCAATATCCGATAAGACGAAATGTATTTTATTTTTCGAAGAGAGTAGAGTAACAAAGAAAGGATGGAGGTATGACAACATCAATTTCGTCAGTCAATGCAGGTAGTACAGCAGCTAGTGAAGTTGCGACAAAAAAATCAACATTAAGCAGCGAAACTAAAGCAAAACTGGAAGCACTTGGAATTACAGCAACTGATGGTATGACTGAATCTGAGGCAAAAGCAAAAATTGCACAAGCTGAAGCTGAAAACAATTCACAAAATCAAAACAATCAACAACAAGGAAACTCTTCTGAAAGCGAAATACTTTCAGAAGCCAAAGCTCTTGCTAATTCTGTTGGGGTATCTGTATCTAGTGATGCTGATGTTACAGAAATTCTAGACGACATTGGAGCAGAATTAGAAGAAATGTTAGAAGAAGCAGAAAATAATCCTGCGATACTATCACAACTATCATCATACTTAAGTCAACTAACAAACCTTGATGACAGATATGACTCATTACAAAATTCTCAATCCAGTATGTATTCTGCAATGAATATGATATCTACAAATAATAAAATTGCATTAGGTTTATCTTAATATAAAACATACCAAATACCGCACTAATAAAAAGCACTTTTTTATAAAGTGCTTTTCCTTTTTATTTATAAAATACTACAACAATTGGATTACAAAATTACAATAACATTTATAATTATTATGATGAATAAGTAAGAGGTAAGATAAAATGTTAAAATGGATTATTCTTTTAATTCTAATTATTGGAGGAGTTTGGGTATATTTTAATGTAGACTTTACTCAAGTAAGTAACAATGCAGAAAACGCTGTAAGAAATGAAAAAACTATTAAAAAATTCTTTGAAGCAGATGCGCAGAACAAAGAAGAAACCCAACAAACAATTAAAGAACATTTTTAAAGAAAAAAGACCGTTAAAATACGGTCTTTTTTTATTCCATCCTATCCTAAAATTTAATTTCCTATTCTTCCTATTGATTTTCCAACTTAAGCTATAAAATTTGTTCCAAAACGACTTGCACCATGAAAAAATGATTGCTTCATCATATCTACAAGTGTTTTTTTAATTACATGTCTTTTATTTAAATCTATTGAATTAACTGCTTCAGAAGTTTCTTTATATGTATCAGTTACGGTATTAGAAAATAACAGCATAGTTGCCATAGCCTTTAAAACCTCTCTTTTTCTTTATTTTGCTCTCGTACTTATATAAAAAATTTTCCTAAAAAAATATTGACTTTTTATATTCAATTTATATAACTTTTGTTACATAACTTAATATATCCTAAAGTTTCTTTTAAATTATTCCGTTAACTTAACTGACTTAGAAAGGAGAAAATTAATGGCTGATTCAATGAATGTAACAGGTTCTACAACAGGTATAGATATATCTAAATGGAAAAAATTAACAGCACAAGAAATTATAAAAGAAGAAAGCAGAGGAGAAGAAATTCCTGCAGAGATTGTTAGTTGGGCACAACAAATGGCAGCTTTTTCAAAAATTCCAGATGATGTAACATATGAACAAGTAGACGGAGACGTAGGAATCGACGCATTATCAAAACTTGGACTTGATGAAGAAGCTCAGGCTCAATTAAATCCTGAAGCAGAAAACGCACAAGCTCCAACTCAAACAGAAGAACCTGGAGCAGTCAGAGATGTTGATAGACCAGAAGAACTTGGTCAAGAAACGACTCAGGATCAAAACATATTTATGAATCCAACCCCAGGATTTGCAGCAGAAACAGGCCCAAGTGTAACTGACGAACAAAATATTGAAGAAGAAAATCAACAACTTACACTAGCTGACCCAACTCTTACTACTGATCCTGAAGAAATAAGAAAGCGAAAAGCAAGACGTGGACTAGAGTAAAGATTGAATAGCTGATTTTATATCACTAGATTTATAAATATAATTTCCGGCAACTAAAGAATTTGCACCATATGATGTGCAAATTCTTGCTGTTTCAGCATTTATACCACCATCGACTTGAATAATTAAGTTTTCAGAAGCATTCTTTTTAATTACAGGAATTTTATCTGCACAATCACTCATAAACTTTTGCCCTCCAAAGCCTGGTTCAACTGTCATTACAAGAAGCAAATCCAAATCTTTTAAATAAGGCAGTACAACATCAGCAGATGTTTTTGGTTTAATAGACATACCAGCTTTTACTCCAAAAGACTTTATCAATTTAATTATTTCACTTACATCATTTACAGCTTCATAATGAAATGTTAAAATATCTGCTCCTGCTTTTGCAAATGCTTCAATATATTTTTCAGGATTTTCAATCATTAAATGTACATCTAATTTTAATGATGTAATTTTCCTTATAGATGCAACTACAGGAACACCAATTGTAATATTCGGAACAAAGTGACCATCCATAACATCAACATGAACCCAATCAGCACCAGCATTTTCGACAAGTTTAATATCTCGTTCTAAATTCGCAAAATCTGCAGATAAAATTGATGGTGATACAAATATTTTTGACATTATATTGCTCCTAATTTTTTACAAGCCTCATAAGCTGCATGCTGCTCAGCCTCTTTTTTTGTTTTACCAATTCCTTTTGCAATAACTTTACCTTGATAAGATACTTCAACCTCAAAAGTTTTATTGTGATCAGGTCCTGTTTGACTTACTAAGTTATAGACTGGCGTCTGCTTATCAATTGATTGTGTATACTCTTGTAAAATTGCTTTTGCATTGTATTTCTCAAAATTTGCATCAACTTCTTCAATATAAGGCATCAAAACTTTTTTCAAAAAAGGAATTAATTTTTTTAATTTATTATCAAGATAATAAGCTCCTAAAACAGCTTCAAAAGCACAGGCACAAACAGATTCCAAATTAGCAAGTCCTTGTTTTGCCTCATGTTTTGCCATAATAATTAATTCACACAATCCAATATCATGAGCAACTTTTGACAAAGTACTATCTGATACAACTATAGAACGTATTTTGGATAAATTACCTTCGGTATAATCTGGATAACGCTCATATAAAATTTGAGAAGTAATAAGCTTTAAAACTGCATCTCCTAAAAATTCTAATCTTTCATAGTTTTCAATATAAGATATTTCTTGTTCTTTAGTATACGAAGGATGAGTTAAAGCTCTTTTGAAAAAAACGGGATTATCTATTTTTATTCCGTAAATTTCTTCTAATTTATCCATTAAAACAAACCTTTAATATAATTTATAATATCGTTTGAAAATACAAAGTATTTACAGAAATAATACATTACAGGTATTGTAAATACAAAACTGTCTGCTCTGTCTAAAAAACCACCATGACCAGGCAACGAATTTCCTGAATCTTTTACCCCAGCATCACGTTTTATAAGTGATTCACATAAATCTCCAATTTGAGCAAATATTGTACAAATTAGACCTACAAAGAATGAAATATACCATTTAACTTCTACAAAACATATACTGATAAATGCTCCAACTATTAATGCCCCAATTACAGCAGATATTGCACCACCTATAGAACCTTCAATAGTTTTATTTGGACTGATTACAGGAGCTAATTTATGTTTTCCAAATTTTGTTCCTGCGTAATAACAACCAATATCTGTTAAAAGGATTGAAGTAAACATCATCACAACAAATCCTAAACCATCATTATATGTGGTTGAATTAATATCTCTTAAGAGTTGTAAATGTAAAGGGAAATAACCACAATATACAAATCCTAAAATTGTTGTTGAAACATTTGCAATGTAAGGTTGTCTTCCCCTAAACAATACCCACATAAATGCTGCAAAAGTACACAAAGTAAGTGCTAATGCAACATATTCTGAACGGTCGAAAAATGTAATTATTGCAAGCAAAGCTTCAGCAAGCAGCATAATTTTAAGGCTTGGATAAAAACCTTTGTGCTCAAGAATTTTCACATACTCTTTTGATGCAAAAAATATTACTATAGCTAAAAACAGTAATAACGGAATACCACCGAGCATAATACAACCCATAGTGATAGTGCCCATTATAAAGCCTGTCAGCATTCTTGTAGCGTTTTTATTCAAGCCTTTTGTTTGTTCCATTATACTGTCATAACCTCTTTTTCTTTTTCTGCAACTGCTTTATCAATAATACCAGTGTATTTATCTGTTAATTTTTGAATTTTATCTTGATTATCTTTTACTGTATCTTCAGGAAGATTTTCACTTTTTTCAAGTTTTTTCAAGTCATCAGTCATATCACGACGAATATTTCTTACTGCAACTTTTGCATCTTCACCGATTTTTTTCACATCTTTAACAATTTCTTTTCTTCTTTCTTCTGTTAAAGGAGGGAAAGGTAATCTGATACAAATACCATCACTATTAGGAGTAATACCAATTTCAGCTTTGATAATAGCTTTTTCAATTTCTTTTAAAGTTGTTTTGTCATAAGGAGTAATTACAAGAGTTGTACCATCTTGTACTGTAACTTGTGACATTTGTCTTAATGGAGTAGGAGCCCCATAATATTCTACAAGAACTTTATCCAAAATCATTGGATTAGCTCTTCCTGAACGAATAGAGCCAAATTCTCTGTGCAATTGAGTAATTGCTTTTTCCATTTTTTCTTCACCGAACAAAAACAGCTCATCTAAAGACATTTTTCTACCCTTTCTTTATAACTATTTAACTAATATATGTTCCAATTTCTTTATTATTTAATATATCCACAATTCCATTTTCAGCATCAAAATCAAATACTAAAATAGGAATATTATTTTGCTTACACAAAGCACAAGCTGATGTATCCATTACTTTTAACCCATTAATAATAATATCGTCATATGTAATTTTTTCTAATTTTTTTGCATTTGGATTTGTTTTAGGGTCATCAGTATAGACACCATCAACACCATTTTTAGCCATCAACATTGCTTCTGCATTAATCTCTGATGCTCTTAAAGCTGCAGCTGTATCTGTTGTAAAGAACGGATTTCCAGTACCCGCTGCAAAAATAACAACTCTACCTTTTTCTAAGTGTCTGATTGCTCTGTGTCTTATATAAGGTTCTGCGATTTGGTTCATAGCAATAGCACTTTGAACTCTGCAAGGAATTTTCATTTGATTTAATGCACTTTGCAATGCTATAGCGTTCATTACAGTAGCAAGCATTCCTACATAATCTCCAGATGCTTGATCCATACCTAATCTTGCACTATTTTTCATTCCTCGGAAGATGTTTCCACCACCGACAACTACTGCTATTTCTGCACCTAATTCTCTAGCTTTTTGAATTTCTTCTGCAATTTTTTTGACAGGCTTTTGATCAATACCGAATTGTTGATCTCCAAGTAATGCCTCTCCACTTATTTTTAATAATATACGTTTATATTTCATGTCCCTAGGATACCTCTTTTTCCTTATACTAGCGCAAAGTCACAATAATGTAAAGTCAATTTATTAAATATCAAATAGACAAATACTAAGTTTTGTTAAGTTTAATATATTCCTAAAGTTCAATAATATCAATGCTTTCAAAAATGATATATATTTTTTGTATAAAAAATAGCACTTTTTTATACAAAATTGTTTTTATAAAAATATAGAGAAAAATATCCACATGAAGAAAAGGAGAATATATGGCTCGAGTATTAATTTCAATGCCTGAAGAATTTTTGCAAAAAATCGATCAAGTGGCAGATGGAGAAAATCGTTCACGCAGTGAATTGATTAGAGAAGCTTTACGAACTTACATCTACAAACAAAAAGTTCGAGAGTCAACAACTTCTGCAAGAAACGCAGAATTGTTAGAATCGTTACTTGAGTAGACATTAGCACTAAAAACCACGAATAATATTCGTGGTTTTTAATTTTTCTTCACAAACTAGCAAAAAAATATTTGATGTTTTTTTACAAATAGTGTACTATTAGCAATGAGGTATGTGTGTATGAAAAACATCAAATATATTCTTCCACAAAAATCGAAATTAAAACAAATTAAAATTAGTGAAATAAATTTTGCATTACCCGACTTGAAGAATATAGAAGAATCAAAAGCTATTGCAATTGCAAAATGGCTTATGCATTGGATTGACAATGACAAATCAATAAAACCAAACACACTATTACCATCAAAACCAGAACTTGCATATATGTTAGGTGTAAGTATTGGAACTATACAAAATTCACTAAGATACATTGAAGATATGGGATATGTAGAATCTAAACAATGTATCGGAACAATAATTCGAGACAAAAATAATACAGACAGCTGCATTAGAAAACTCACATCTAAAAGAGAACTTGCAATTAATGCTATAAAGAATTATATTTTAGAAAAAAAATATTCAATAGGACAATTTTTACCATCTTCAAGACAAATCTCATCACAAATAGGCTGTTCTTCTAATACAACAAGACTTGCTCTAGAATATCTTGGCACAATAAATATTCTTGAACACAAATTCAAAAAATCTAATGAAACTGGTTGGATAATCAAATCTTTAGACTTTACAGTTCAAGATTCAATTGATGAGAACAACACTCTTGTAAAAAAAGTAGAAGATGATTTAAAAGATTTTATTACAAAAAATTTAAAAGTTGGAGATAAAATCCCTGCCCATTCAGAACTTTCTAAAGAATTATCAGTAAGCATAAAAACTATACACGATGCTTTAAAAAGTTTAATTAGTAATGGAATACTCTTAGCTAGAAGAGGTCGTTACGGAACAACTGTAATAAAAATGCCAAATGATAAAAATATTCCGATGAAAAAAGAAACATCGATATTCGCACCAGCTGCAGAAACTGCATTTTATTACTATGAAAAAACTCAAAATCATATTAAGAAAATGATTGCAGAAAATTATGAAATTGGGCAAAAACTACCTTCAATTATAGAATTATCACAACAACTTGACCTAAGCCCAAATACAATAAGAAAGGCTTTTCACAATTTGGCAAAAGAAGGCTATCTTGCTTTTTCACGTGGACGTTACGGTGGGACATTCGTAATTGATATCCCTGAAACAGATGAACAAACTTTCAAATGGTTAGCTGTTAACCCTAAATATGCAGAGGTTTATAAAAACTAAGGCAGCATATTCCAATAGCTTTTTCCATCATCATGAGGCCAAGTGTCAGTTAAAGCAAATTGAGCACAAGATACTCCTGTATCGTGTGGAACAGAACAAGTATTAGCTTTTTGGAAATTACAACAAGCTAACTTTTGAGCATCTGTTGTCGCAAACAAATAATCCCCAGAATCTGGGTGCAACTTATTACTTTTATCTAACTGAAAATAAAAAAGATCATACCCAAATTTATTTGGGCCTTTTGTACCATTG
Source organism: uncultured Clostridium sp. (assembly GCA_958449715.1). GTDB lineage: Bacteria > Cyanobacteriota > Vampirovibrionia > Gastranaerophilales > Gastranaerophilaceae > Stercorousia. The sequence goes on from CAUDIU010000076.1 coordinate 7,587, forward strand.
GTGTCTACAACAAAATCTAATCCAACACCACCAGCAGTCCACCAACATCCACTAGATGCAACCATCATACCATTACTTAAAATAATTGCGCCGTTATCATGTGAATCTGTATTAAATGGCTCATGTCCGGGAGCTGATTGATAGAATTTAGAATTTTCATAACCTAATTTAGTTAAATCAGCAGTACTACCATATTCACTTCTTACAACTTTTACATATTTAGCAAAATCTTTTATAAATATACGCTCATCTCTATCTCTATAATTATAACAATAGATTTTAGCAATATCGATATTTTCACTGCTCATTTGAGTTATGACCTGTGCCACCAAAGAATGAGCTTTCTTAAATTGAGCTTCTAACGCTTTATTTCTTTGTTTGCTTATCAATGTAGGCATAGTCATAGCTGCAACTACACCAAGTATCCCAATTGTGACCAAAACCTCAGCCAATGTAAAAGCTTTTTTCATAACTATAACTCCAATAATTCATAAATATTATAATTATTATAACAAATATTTATAAACTTTTCA
>CAUDIU010000077.1 GCA_958449715.1 uncultured Clostridium sp.
CTTACAAAATACTATAGCGGGCGACCTGTCAGAATAAATGTGGTAGAAGTTGATATGAAACTGGCTAAGGATTTAGAATTAACCCCCGCACTTTCATCAGAATCAACATTGAAAAGTAGAAGGACTATTACTACAATTGCTAAAAATAATAATGCTATAGTTGCATTAAACGGTACATATTTTAAACCTCAAACAGGTGTTCCTCTTGGAACTTTGATGATTAATCAAAAAATGTACACAGGGCCTATTTACGATAGGGTAGCTATGGGTATTTTTGACGATAGTTTTGATATTGCAAGAATACAACTTGATGCAACTATAAAAGGCAGTGGAAAAACAATTACTGTAAACAATATTAATCAGCCTCGCATGCTTTCTACTCATGTTCTTGTGTATACTCCAGAATGGGGTAAATATTCTCCTGTGGCACCTAAATATGGTGTTGGTTTGCAGGTTATAGATAATAAAATTACTAAAGCATCTGCTAATGCAGTTGAAATTCCTCAAAATGGTTATGTGATTTCTGGTCCTAAAAGTATTTTATATGCATTATTAGATAAAAAAGACGTTGAACTATCAATTAAGACTAATCCAGATTGGGACGGCGTTAAGCATATAATAAGCGGTGGTCCGTATTTAGTTAAAAATGGAGAAGTCTTTGTTGATATGACTGCTCAAAGGCTTCAAGCAATAGGTGGACGTAACCCTAGAAGTGCTATTGGTTATACAAAAGATAACAATTTTATTTTTGTCGCAGTAGATGGTAGAGAAGGAAGTTCTATTGGAATGACATTAATGGAATTAGCTAATTTTATGCAATCAATTGGTTGCGTTGGAGCAATCAATTTAGATGGTGGAGGCTCAACAGTTATGTATGTAAATGGCAGAGTTGTAAACAAGCCTCAGCAAACTGGAGGTATACCTCTCTCAAATGCAATCATTTTATCAAAATCTAATCAGTCTTAATTCATAATCTTTTCATACTGACCACATCTATGCGCTTTACAGCGCATTTTTTTTAATGATTAATATTCTGATCAATTATATCTGATACCCAAGGTATATAGCTGAATCTGCCTATAAATGCTGTAACTGCCAAATATATTATGAAAATATATATAACAGATTGCAATAATGAATAGTCAAATATTAGTGGCATGTTTAACAAGAATGTAATTTGTGCAACTAATCTGTTTATTAATGGTATAAAACTTAAAATATTTGAAAGCCAGCTGATGAATATTGATAATACAGCAAATGCTAAAGAAATAAATATTGATTGAAATATATGGTATTGCAAAAAAGGTTTTAATCTTGCTTTTGTAAATAAACCGATAATAAGCCATATAAAACCTACCATACCCATAGTTAAATATGTCAGAGCTGCTATAATTCTTTCAATCATATATGGGGTATCTTTTTGCATTTATACTGCTTCTCCGTTTCTTTTTTTGTCAATATATTCATCTAGAACTTGTGTATATACAAGTCTAAACTCATCATTTTCCGGTTCAATACTTATTGATGCTCTATAAGATGATATTGATTGTTCAATTTCTCCTTTTAAATAATGAGCATTACCTAAAAGCATATATGTCTTAGCGCTATTTGGTTTTAATCTTATAGCTTCTTTGTAAAGATCCATTGCTAAATCTAAATGGTTAAAGTTTGTATATAGATTTGCTAGTAGAATTTGAGCATCAATTTCTTTTGTTTGGATATTTTTAGCTCTCTTATACATCTCTACAGCCATGTCATATTCCCCAAATTCAGAAAGAGCAATAGCATAGCAAATGTAAGTTTTATAATTATCGCCTTCCATTGTCAAGGCTTTTTCAAAATAATTATAAGCTTTTTCTCTTTCCTTCATTAGTGTAAGAGTATTTCCTATGCAAATAGCGACTATTTTATTATCTGGGTTTAGTACAAAAACTTTTTTATATAATTCTAGAGCTGTTTCATAATCAAATAATTTGAAACACACATTACCCATGTCAATCAATGCTGTAATATTTTCAGGATCAAGTGATAATGCTTTTTCATAATAAGCTTTAGATTCTACATAATCTTCATTGTCTTGATATAAAAGAGCTATTGCATTATAAATTTCAGGATTAGTTGAGTTCAAGTCAATTGCTCTATTATAGTAAAATAAAGCTTTTGGAAAGTTTTTCCATTCTGCAAAAACATTTCCCATATTATAATAAATTAAATAATTTTTAGGATTAACTGTTAGTGCTTTATTATAATATGATAATGATTTTCTAAAATCTTTTTCATAAAACCACATAGTGCCCATTCCTACTAGAGCTTGAACATCATCAGGCTTTATTGCTAAAAGACTGTCAAGTACAGACATTACTTTGTCATAATCTTCAATTTGTAAGTAAAGTTCTGATAATCTGTGGTAATTGTCGATATTGTTAGGTTCTTTAGCCATAGCTAAGACCAATTCATTAATTTTATTATTTATCTCTTCTCTATTCATAATAACCTATTTTACACTATTTTGTATAATTTGCAATAGTATTTAGAAATGTTACATAAAGAAAAGACTCCACATATTTCTGTGAAGCCGATTACGTTATTAAAATTCTTTATATTCTTCAGATAATTGTTTCCATTCATCTTCCGGAATACTAAATGCGTTACTCCAAAATTTTTCTATTGCATATGTCTGACGTTCTTCTTTATGGAGTATATGTACAACTACATCTCCATAATCAAGTAAATTCCATCTGTTTTTAGCATCATTTTCAAATCTTACTGGAGATCTTGAAAATAGTTCTTTAATACGTTCTTTAGTATTATTCATAAGGGCTTTTACTTGAGGTGTTGAATCCCCTGTAACTATTACAAAATAGTCCGCAAGTGATGATACATTACTTATGTTTAAAATAGTAATGTCTTTACCAAGTTTTTCATCAAGTGCTCTTGCAATAACGCTTGCTAATAATTTTGAATCTAATTGTTTTTCCATGGTATTTCCTTTTTGTAATGATTATACCATGAAAACAATTATTCAATCATATCTACTCTGCGTTTGTGTCTTCCTGCTTCGAATCCAGATTTAAGCCATACATCTACTATATCAAGAGCGAGGTGTTCTCCGATTACTCTTTCTCCCAGACATAATACATTTGCGTTATTATGAGCTCTTGAAACTCTTGCAGAATATGTATCACCGCAAAGTGCAGCTCTTATTCCTCTAATTTTATTTGCCGCTATTGACATACCTATACCAGTACCGCATATAAGTATTCCTCTATTAGCTTCTCCTGAAATAATTTTCTCTGCAACGTGTTTTGCAATAATTGGGTAATCACAGGATTCTCGAGTGTATGTACCTACGTCAATATATTCGATATTTCTAGCTTTCAAATATTCAATAATTGATTCTTTGTAATGAAATCCGCCATGATCTGAGCCGATTACTACTTTTAAATCTTCCATATAACCCCTCTTTCTTTCTACACATTTATTATACATTTTTTTTTACAAATTGCCAATTTTATGTAAAGATTAATTTACCAATAAAAAAACTCTCCATTTAGTGGAGAGTTTTTTTATTCTAATTCACCTGCAAAGTTAGGATTATCTTTTTTGATTTGTGCTAGTAGCCCATTTTTAATGTATGCTTGTAAATCTTCTTTATTATCAAAAGATCTGTCAGGTTTAAATGTGTAAGTTTTGCCGTTTACAGTTACTTGTCCACTGCCATTGCTTCTTAAAAGTCCGCTATTTATGTTGTAATTAATTTTAGCTTTAGCACTGTTATTAGAGCTAGATTTTTTTGTAGTTGCTTGAGTAGATTGTTGTGCAAAGTTACTCCAAGGTGTTTTGAATTCTTCTTCTTTTGAATAATATTTGCCGTCAGAATGTTCATATGGTGTTACAGCAGTGAAATTGTCGCTTACCATGGTTCCATCAGCAAGTGTTTTTATTTGATTTTGTGATGTAGCTGTTTGATTTTGTTTTGTTACAGTTTGTGCTGGTGCACTTTGTGTTTTTATACCTTGTCCAAAGCCATTTTGACTTTGTTCATTTACTAATTTACCGTCTTTTAATGAGTAAGTTGGTGCGCCAATAGTTGCTTGACCATTTTTGCTTACACATTGATATGATAATGTGCCGTCACTTCCGACTCTTACTTCGTATTGGTATTTATTGCCGCTTGAGCTATCTGTCAATGTAAAGCTTTTTGGAACTCCATTTGCATCAGTTTGTACATTTGATAATGTTCCAGATATATCTTTTGTTCTGCCACTTGCATCAGTACATACCATTCTAGCTCCATTTTTAATATTTGAATAATCTTGTTTTGGATTTGTATCAATATCTTCTGGAGTTTCTTGTACTTCAGGAGTTTCTTCTTTTACTGGATCTAATGGTTCTGCTTGTCGAGCTTGATATGCTTGTGATTGTTTTTTCAATTCTGCAATTTCATCTAATGCTTTATCAAGTTTTTTATTTAAATCTTTATATTCTTTAGATTGTGTAGGATCTTGTGCTTTAGTTTCTTGAGATTCTTCTTTTCCTCCAGCGCCTTCGACAGTTCCTGCACCATTGTTATTACCTATGCCAAATAAGCTTAGGATTCCACCTAATAATGAAGTGCCGATTCCGATACCCATCATCCAATTTAACCATTTTGGTGTGCCACCATTACAGCATTGATGATTATCATAGATGCCATAACCGCCATTAATTATATTATTATTTATAATTGTGGTTTGGTTTGGGATTACATTTACTCGTCCCATACCTCTAAATTGGCCTGCTTTTAAATTGTAAGTTAATGGGCGACGTCCTCCGCCTGACCATCCGGTTATGCTATACATACCCATGGCTAGTTCTCCATATTTTTATACTCTCTGTATATATATAAAGTATATACTTTTTAAATAATTGCCATTGATGGTATATATTTGTAATATTTCTTTACATTAGAACATCAAGGTTTATTTAAATAAGGTGTTAAAATCACTATCCCTGTTGTTTTTATATTCCCTAAAATTAATGTTATTTAACAAAAAAAAGACTCCTTCATATTGAAGAAGTCTTTTTTGATTTTACTAACTTTTACTACGAGTATTTTTCTTGAATAATTTTGTTATATTCTGCTTCTGTCATTAATTTATTTTGAATAACATATGCTTTTGATAGTTTCTTTTCTCCATTTATAAATGCTGTTTTTAAATCTGAAATTCTTTTATTGGTTTTAGTTATTTCTCCTTGGCGAGTTATACCTTTTTGAGCATCTTGTATAAGAGCTTTTAGACCATATTCTGAAACTCCTTTAGCAACAATTGTATCTCCTGAAAGTGGATTTACAATAAGTTTAGTTTCAGAACCTTGGGTATGTAATTTTGCTTTTGCTACTTCAAGATTATCTTTTTCTTCACTTGTATAGAATCTGTCGATAATTGAATTTAAGTTATCACCATCATGTACAACAGCTTTAATATCATATTTAATATTTCCATTTTCATCTGTATACACTTCTGATATTCTACTTTTTACATAATTTTTTGCTGCATTATCAAGATTGTTGTAACCAACTTCATTTAAAATTTCGTCAAGAGTTTTAGGATCTTTTTTTTCTTGAGCAGCTGATGTAGCTGTTTGATCTTTTATATCTGCATTTTCAGTAGTTGATACATTATTATTTTCTGTTACAGTATTATTAGTAGTATTAGTATTCTTTTCTTCTTTTTTTGTTTCTTGTACTTCTGTTGGTGTTTGTTGAGCTATATTTTCTTCTTGTTTAACTGTTTCTCCTGCTGTATTTTTTTGTTGCGTATCATTTTCCTTTTTTACGTTATTTTCAGATTTTACTTCTTCTTTTTTTGATGAAGGAACTTCTGTTATTTCTCTTTTTTCTGATGTAAGTTCATCAAGTGTCTTTTTATAACTTTCTAATTCGTCTTCTAATTTATTTACTTTAGCAGTTAAGCTTGATAAATCTTGATTTGAGTAATTATAGTAATTATTATAATTGTTATTATATGGATTATTTAAGTATGGATTATATGATTGATAAGGATTGTAAGGATTTACATTTGTATTATTAGGTTGAGAAACACTATTCATTATGCCGCCTACAAGAGAACTTGCAAGACCAAATCCTAACATCCATTTGAAAGCATTAGGCACTCCACCACAGCAGTGGTGACCACCAAACATTGGCATTGTATGCCCAAATCCATATGAGTATGGCATTGTACCAATAAAATTATTATTTATTATAGTTTTATTGCCTCCGCCCCAAAAAGTTCTTGGGCCGCCTAGAAATCTATAAAATGTTTCCATGAAAATGCCTCGTTTTTCTATACTCTAAATATATAAAGTATATCATTTTAAATTAATTGCTTATTTCTTAAAATATAAGTTTATAAATGTTAACAATTAAATGTCTAAACTGCTAAAAAGTTGAAGAGATGTTGCTTCTTTTAATATGGGGTAGTTTTCAATATTATTTGTTTTTACAAAATCAATTGCTTCGTTTCTTGCCATTTCAAGAATTTTTGCATCACGAACTATATCTGAAATTATTAAATCAGGTAAGCCGCTTTGTCTTGTCCCTAAAAATTCTCCGGGGCCCCTCAGTTGTAAGTCTTTTTCAGCTATTACAAATCCGTCATTAGTTTGTGTCATTATATTTAATCGTTCTTTTGTTTCTTGGGATTTAGTTGAAGTATGCAGAATACAATAAGATTGTAAATCATTTCTACCAACTCGACCTCTAAGCTGATGCAGTTGTGATAAGCCAAATCGTTCAGCATTTTCAATAAGCATTACTGTAGCGTTAGGTACATCGACTCCAACTTCAACTACTGTGGTTGATACCAAAATATCATATTTTTTATTTTTAAAATCAGCCATTACCTGTTCTTTTTCATCATTTTTTAGTTTTCCATGTAAAAGTCCGATTTTAAATTGAGGGAATATTTCGTTTTGCAATCTTTCCGCTTCTATTGTTGCAGCTTTGGCTGAAAGTGTTTCACTTTCTTCAATTAGAGGATATACAACGTATGCTTGACGTCCAGATTCTATTTCTTTTTTTATTAAGTCATAAACTCCTCTATGAGAGGTTACAAGAGATGTCTTTATCGGTTTTCTTCCTTTTGGTAATTCATCAATGATTGTTAAGTCTAAATCTCCATGGACAGTAAGGGCTAAAGTTCTTGGAATTGGAGTTGCTGTCATTGTAAGCATTTGAGGATTTTGTGATTTTTTCTTAAGAATGTTTCTTTGTTTTACTCCAAATCTATGCTGTTCATCTACTACAATTGCTCCGAGATTATTAAAATCAACATTTTCTTGTATAAGAGCATGTGTTCCGACGGCAATATTCATTTGCCCATTTCTTAAATCTGTTCTAAATTTCTCTCTGACTTTTTTCCCTTGACTGCCTAAAAATAGTCCAACACTTACTCCTAGTGGTGTTAGCCATTGTTGCAAATTATTGTAGTGTTGTTGTGCAAGAATTTCTGTTGGTGCCATTAAAGCTCCTTGATAGCCGTTTTCAACTCCTGCAAGAAGCATAATTGTTGCAACAACTGTTTTACCGCTGCCTACATCACCTTGTAAAAGTCTTGCCATTGGGATATCAGAGTTTAAGTCATTTAATATTTCATTTACAGCTTTTTTCTGTCCCCCAGTTAATTCAAAAGGCAAAGTATCTATAAATTTTCTAACTAATCCTTTTTCTTTTATTTTAAGAGCTAAAGCAGAATGATTATGTGAATTTGCTTCTCTTAATCTAACTAATTTTAACTGGATTAAGAATAATTCTTCAAATATTAATGAAAATCTTGCTTGTTCTAAAAGTTCTATGCTTTCAGGAAAATGAATTTGTTCAACTGCTATCTTTTTATCAAGTATTCCGTATTTTTCTCGGATATAATCTGGTAAAACATTTTCAATTTCATTTTTATATGTATTAATTGCGTTAAAAATTGCACGTCTTAAAACTTTTATGCTCAAGTCTTCGCATACAGTATAAATTGGTACAATGCGTGCAAGGTTTAAGTTTGAATTTTTGTCTTCAAGAAACTCTCCTGTCATGATAGAGTAGTTGGGTTTATCAAA
>CAUDIU010000078.1 GCA_958449715.1 uncultured Clostridium sp.
ATGTTAAAAAATTCATTTATTAATTCAATAGATTTTTCATATTCTGCCAATTTTTACTCCAAATCTGATTTATCAACATATCCAATATATCTTAAGTTTCTATAATAACCATCATAATCAAGTCCATATCCGATTAAAAATTTATCATCGACTTCGAATCCGTAATAATCAGCATCAACATCTGCAACTCGTGTTATTTTTTTATCTAAAAGTGAGCAGAATTTTGTAGATTTAGTATGGAAGTTGCAGTTTAGAAAATCAAGTAAAAATTTTGCAGTTAATCCTGTATCTACAATATCTTCAATAATTAAAACATTTTTTCCATTAAGATCAGGTAGTGATATATCTACAGCATTCACTTTTCCAGAAGTACTTGTGCCGCCATTATAGCTGGATAATCTAATAAATTCGATTTTTAAAGGCATATTAAGGTGTTTTACCAAATCGACAGCAAACATTACTGCACCTTTTAATACACATATTGCGTAAACTTCTTCGTTTCCATAAAATTTATTCATTTCATCTGCAAGTTCTTTTATTCTTGATTGAATTTGTTCTTCAGTGAAAAGAATTTTTAATTTATTTATATCCATAACCTACCTCTTTTCTAATTTTAGCATATGTGTTGGCTTTTGGGCAACTTTAATTTTTTCACTTATCCCAATTCCAGCTGCCCATAAGATTTCATTATCCTTACATAAAAAGATTAGTTTATCTTTTTCATGTTGAGGAATTTTCTTTTCATTTAAGTATTTTTTTAATTTTTGAGAGCCTTTAGACCCGAGAGGTTGTATTTTATCTCCGTCTTTTCTGTGTCTTAGTGTAAAATTTATTTCATCAGCAGATATATAGGCTTTATATTCTGTATCATTAGGAAATTCAGTTATTTCTTCATTATATTTTTCAATTGAAAAGATATAATCTTCAAATTTGTATTTCCCGCATTTAGATATATTTATTTCTTCTGTGTTTTTTTCTGTTTTACTTATGATTTCTGCTTTTTGGGTGCTAACGAATAGCCATAGATTATCTGCTAAAGATATTTTTTTCCCTGATTTTGAATTTTTATTTTCTTGTATAAATTTTTGAATATTTTCAATCTTTTCTCTATCATAATCTATGTTATTTTCATTAAGTATTTTATAGATTAATCTTTTTTGTTCAATTTCAGAAGCCTGAATAAGATTTTTAGGAAGATAAGTATCAATTAGATGATTATCTTCATATGCAATTTCAGAAAGCGAATTTAGAGCTTCTGTGACATTTGGATTAATTTCTTTAAGTAATGGAATAATTTTGTGTCTAATAAAGTTTCTTTTGTATTTTGTATCTGAATTTGAGCTGTCATTATTGGGATTAAGATTATTATCTTTGCAATATTTTTCAATTTCAGCTCTTGTTGTTTTTAAAAGAGGTCTGTAAAAGATGTCTCTTTTTTCGGCAATACCTTGAAGTCCTATTGTCCCTGTACCTCTTATAATTCTATAAAGTACAGTTTCTGCATTATCGTCAAAATTGTGTGCAGTGCATACAATTTTTGAATTAAATTTTTTTGCACATCTTCTAAAAAAATCATATCTAGCATCACGAGCTGCTGTTTCTGTTTTATCAATACAATCTGGTAGAATTTCAGAATAGTATTGTATATTTCTTGATTTTGCAAAATTCTCACAGTTCCCAGCCTCTTTGATGCTTTCTTCTCCACGCCAATTATGGTTTAGGTGAACAGCAATAACTTTTTTCCCAAGTTTATCAAGAATATCTAAAAGACACATAGAATCATAACCACCAGAAAATGCCACAATAATTGTCCCTGACAGATTATGTTCCTTTATAAAATTTTTGATATTATTCTTAATCAATTAAGCCTCTTGAAGTTTTTTTACACCTTCTTTAATTTCAACAGCATCAACACCTAAGATTTCTAGAGCTTTCATAGCTAAAGAATCAGGTTCTGTTGTAAGTGCAAGTAACATATGAGCTGACTCAATTTTTTGTTTGTGAACTTTTTTTGCTAATTCCCAAGCTGTTTCAAGAACTCGTTTTGCTCGTTCGGTAAATATTATTTCTTTGTCGTAGTATTCATTACCAAAACCGATTAAATTTTCAACGACAGTTCTAGCATCTTTAATGTTTATTTCTAATTCTGAAAGTACTTGACCGCCAATTCCTGTAGCTTCTCCAATTATACCGAGAAGAAACATTTCAGTTCCTACAATATTTCTTCCTAATCTTCTTGCTTCTTCTTTTGCAAGGCGTAATATTGTAAGAGTCTCTGGCATTTGTTTTCGATTGGTTTTATTATGCTGTGAGCTAAGTCATTTTCTGGAATTTTTCATTCTTTTAATATGTCATAAGCAATTCCGCGTTTTGTTTTAAGCAATCCTAAAATTATATGCTCAGGTAAGACAACTGATGATCCTAATTCTTTTGCTGTTTCTAATGCCATATTCATTGTTTTGAAAGCATTTGGTGTAAAGATTATTTGTCTTCCTTCATATTCTGATTGTCTTGATTGTATTTTTTGAAGTTTTTCTTCAAAGTTTTCGCTCGTAACTCCATACTGTGCAAGAATTTTTGTTAATTCTGATTCTTTATCTTCTAAAATAGATGATAAAATTTGTTCAGTACCTAGGATTTCGTAGTTTGATGTTGATAATTTAGATACTGCACGTTCAAATACTTTTGCTGATTCTTCGCAATCAAATATATTGTCTGTTTCTTCTGCTTTATTTTCTTTTGATTCCTTATTTTCATCTATTTCAGGGTGATATAGACGTTTTATTTTCTTTTGGACAAGTTTTTCTAGTAAACTTTTTGATTTGTATATATCAAACCCTAAATCTTCTAGAATTTTAATATTGTTTGATTTTTTGTCGGAAATTGCGGAAAGGAATAAATGTTCATATAATATTGTCGGATTTCCTGATTTATTTGCTAAATCAAGAGATTTTTTTAATATTTCTTTGTATTCATCATCAAAAGGTAGAGGTTGAATTGATGTTGATGGATTTGTAGAAACTTCTACATATTTTTTTAATTCATCAACTAATTTTTCTCTTGTAATATCATAAGATTTGAAAATCTTTAGCGATATTCCTTTTGCTTCGTCAAAAAGAGCCAGTAAAAGAAGTTCAGGACTTACTTTTTTTAAGCCCAATTTTTTTGCTGATTCTTGTGATGAGCTTACTACATTTATTGCCTTTTCCGTAAATTTCTCAAACAAAACTTATTCCTCGTCTTCGTCTTCCATGCTTTCTACATAAGCTGCTACTTTTTCAAATTCTTCATCATCGTCAATAGTTTCGAATAAGTATTCTTCGCCTTCTTTAGACAATCTCATTAATACAACTTCTGTAGATTCTTCTTCTTCGTCTACTGGTAATAGTAATGCATATTCTTGTTCATGAACTTCAACGATGTCGAATAATTCAAACTTAATCACGTTACCGTTTTCGTCAATTGTTTCTATGATTTGATCTTCATCTGCCATAATTTTATTTTCCTTTCTTAATTATTCTATTTAACTTGTTTTTGTATTTTAACATCTTGATAGATACTGTTCAAGTATAATACAAGCACTTTCTATATCAACCAGTCCTTTGTCTTTTCTAAAGTCTATTTTTTTTGCTCTTAAATTTTCTTCTGCAGTGTCAGATGTGAGTCTTTCATCTTCATAGAATATCTCATAACCGGTAATTTTAGATGCAAAATCTTTGCAATCTTGTGCTTGAGAGCCTTGAGTGCCGTCCATATTGTATGGAACACCTACTACTATTTTTTTTACATTATTGTCTTTTGCAATTTTTAAAATATCAGCAATCGCTTTGTCTTCAGGTTGTCTTTGAATGTATGAATGGCCGTTTGCAAGCATTAAAAGATAATCGCTTAGTGCGATTCCTATTCTTTTTGTCCCGATATCAAGTGCCATTACTTTATACATTATTTTACCCACATTTTTTCGATTGCTTTTACTTTTTCTTTGTCTTGTTTTGCAAAGTAGTATTCATAGATACTTTTTCTTATTATATTTTTGAATAGTTCTCGTTTGAGTTCTTTATCATTATACAAAGAATATAAATTTTGAGCAGTTTTTTCATCGTTTGCAAGTTTTTTTAGTAATGCTGTATTTAATATTCTTTGAGACCAAACTTGATATTCTTCTTTGTAGAATATTTTTTCGAGGTTTTCATCAATAATTGTCTCATAATTTTCAGGTTGTGTATCATTGAGTATTTTTATGAAATCCTCAAATTCATCACTGTATGAGCTGTTAAGAAACCAGTAATCAGTAAAATCACTTTGTAAAATATTCTCAAATTCTTTATTTGTCAGTTTTTTTATTTTGTAATCAAGTTTTAAAGCAATTGGCTCAATGTCAGCTAATAAATTTTTCCAACAAACATATTCATAAGGTATTTTATGATTAGATAATTTTTCAGCTTTTATAAGTATTGATTTTAAAATTCCCGGTTCTACTTCAAGAGCTCTTTGACCTCTGTAAAATCTTTCTATAATTGTATTGGAATTTTGAAATTTCATTAAATCCAAAGCAATCGCGAACACCTTTGTAATCATCAATTACAATTGCAACAAATTGAACTTTCCCTTGCTTGTTAATTCTAGAAACAATAACAGCTTGATTGCCATGACCGTCTGGGTAGGTTATGCAAAATTTGTAAGGTTTTGAATTTTCTAAGAGTTTTTTATAGAATTCAATAGATTTATCTTCTCTTATTCCCGCAATTTTTAATATTGATAAATTCTTCATAATTGCAGGTTTTAAATCTTCATCAATCGTGTCAAGAACAGAATTAAGTGCATGATATGCCAATTGAGATTGAGAATTTCCTAAAATTTCAAGGGCTGTTTTCCCAACTTCACTATATGGCATTGATAAAAATACTGGGATAAGCATATTTGCAAGCTCATCTTTAGAATAATCTTCGCCTAATGATTTAAGAAGTATAATTTTGTCATTATCAGGCAGAGAATTTAAAAAGTCTAAAAAATCAATTTGGACTTCTGGATTAATGATTGCGTTATCGAGAATTTTCCTAGTGTCAGCGTCTACAAGTTCATTTGGGTTATCGATGTATTTATCACATTCATCATAAGTCCAGTTTGTATCAATATCTCTTAGCAGGTCTAATGCAAATATTTTGGCTTGGTTTGATGTTAAATTGTTTTTAATTATATTCCAGAGCTTTTCTATAAGTTCATCTTTTGGACAATACCTAAGCAAGAGGAATTTTATTAAATCTTGGTTTGAGTCTGGATTATTAATTTCTTTAAATAAAAGCTTTGTAATAATACTCTTATCTGGTTGTTGATCAAGAGTTTTATAATGAATTTCATAATTTTCAAAATCTTTTATTCCTTTTAATTTTTCTAAAATTTTTATAATTTCTGCTTTTAATTCAAAAGGATTAAGTTCAAATTTATCAATCATTAACGAGCTTTCCCCCAAAAAGCGTCAAGTATTTGTTGAGCTTCCGCAGATGGCATTCTGTCGTTTAAAATTAGGTATTGAACCGCAATCATTGCACATTCTGAGCAGATATTAACTCCAGGACCTTGTACCATTTTCAAAACCTGTGTATTAGGTCTTCCGCAAAAACTGCAATATACCAAATCATCTTCTTTATGTTCTTTTTCAGATGTTTTTTCTCTTTTTGCCCCTAATTTTATTACTTTATCTTCTGACATATAAAATCCTCTCATTTTCAATTTGTAACTTTTATGTATAAAATTTGCATTATATATGTAATTTATCTTATAATAAAAATTACAATTAATTTTATGAGGTTGATTATAGCATGAAAAAAGCTTTTTTACTAGCTACAATTTTGTTTATTTCTGTAATCTCAACAGCATGTATAAATAATTTTGCTGTGCAAGAGTTAAATAATAAAGCTCAAGATTTTATGGAAAAAGGCGATTATGCTTCTGCTATTGAAAGATTAAAGTCTAGTGTTGATTTAGACGGCAGTATATTTGAAACTCAGTATAATTTAGCTGTTGCTTATACAAAAGCAGAAGACTATGCGAATGCAATTAAAACTTATAATGATGCTATAAAATTAAATCCTGATTTCCCTGATGCATATTATTCTTTAGCTGTTTGTGAAGAAAATTTAGCTAAGGATATTATTGCCGGAAATGTTAAAGTTAATGAAGATGATTCAATTGAGAAAGTTGAAAAATCTGAAGATGATACAGATATTAAAGAAATTAAGTTATCTGAAAATGCTTCTAAAATGTTGACAACTCTTTTAAATAATTCAATTTCTGATTATCAGATATATTTAGATAAAGATAGCTCAGTTGATGATAGAAAGTATGTTGAGGATAAAATAAAGGAACTTCAAATGCTCCTTGCAAAAAATTCAGTGAAGTAGTCTAATGTTTCAATCTCCGGCAGAAGTTGCATTTAATATTTTTGGATTTCCTGTTTATTATTATGGAATAATACTTGCCTTAGCTATTTTTATAGGAGTTTATGCTTCTTATTTTTTATATAAAAAGTTTTACGGATTAGATAAAGCTTCTTGTATAATGGATTTTGCTCCGTATTTAATAATTATTGGCATAATTGGTGCAAGGTTATATTATTGTCTTGTAAATTATTCTTATTATATTGAAAATCCTTTGGAAATTTTTTATATAAGACAGGGTGGTTTATCTATTCATGGGGTTATAATTATTGGAATTTTGACTTTATTTGCTTTTTCAAAAATTTATAAAATGTCTTTTTTGAAACTTATTGATGTCTTTTTATGTGGAACGGCATTAGGACAATGTATTGGAAGATGGGGAAATTTCTTCAATTCAGAGGCTTTTGGAACTCCTACTAATCTTCCTTGGAAATTGTTTATCCCGCTTTCTCAAAGACCAGCTCAATATGTTAAATTTGAATATTTTCACCCGACTTTTTTGTATGAAAGTATATTGGATTTAATAATATTTTTGATACTTTTAGCAATTTTTAAAAGATGTTCTAAACATCCCGGTATTATTGCTTGTACATATTTAATTTTATATTCATTTGTAAGAATTTTTGTTGAACATTTTAGAATTGACAGTGTTCTAAATATTTATGGTTATCCTGTGGCACAATTAGTTTCTCTTTTAATAATATTATTTGCTTCTGTATTTATGGTTTTTCTAATATATAAAGATAACGCAAAGTAACATTGATTTTTTTTATTATTTGTCATTAAATTAAGGTATGGAAAACAACTTACCCCAAAATAAAAAAGCTCTTTTTTGGTTAAGTGGAGCTCATTTTATAAACGATATTTATACAGGTGTATTAAATCCTATTATGCCTTTCATTGCAGCAAAAATAGGAATTTCAATGGCTATTGCAACAATAATATTGACAATATCTCATATATTTTCATCTCTTTTGCAGCCGTTATTCGGATTTTTTGCTGATAATATAGTAAAACGTTCTTTTATATTTTGGGGATTGATTTTATCATCAATATTTATTCCTTTATCGGCTTTGGCTCATAATCCGTTTATTTTAGTATTATTTATTATATTCGGTAGTATTGGCTCAAGTCTTTTCCACCCTCAAGCTCTTGGTTTTGCTTCTAAGTTTGCTCAGAAGGATTCAGCAGGGAAATCAATGGCTGTTTTTGTAGCGATGGGAACTTTAGGTTATTCAATGGGACCAGTTGTTTCATCTGCTATTACACAGTTTTTAGGAATGCCTAAAATGCCTTTAATGACTTTTTTAGGTATTATTTGGGCATTGATAATGTTTTCTTTCGTGCCAAAACTTTCTTTATCTGAAAAAGTTATTAATAAGATTAATTTTAAAACTGCTTTTAAACGTATTTTAACTAATAGAAAATTAAATATTTTAAATGTTAATACTGATTTAATTATATTTAAAATGTTTA
>CAUDIU010000079.1 GCA_958449715.1 uncultured Clostridium sp.
GAAAACAAAGAACGCGGGATTAAACTTAAAAGCGGCAATGCTACAAAAGTTGATTTAGCTGCCGATTATGGTATTGCGCCAGATGAACCTTTTGCTTATCACTATAAACTCTACCCAAAAGGCAATCACTCTGCTCCACCTATTTACATGCTCGATCCAGGGAATATTATTAACGAAGCACAAAATACACACAATGCTTATGATGTATATAATATTATAACTGACAGAGCACCTTCTGTATCTAAAGGCGGTGCAATGAAGTTAATTATCCCTGATTGCCATAATGTTATATGGAAATATAACGATAACAATAAAATTGTGATGAAATCGCCTGAAGAAATAGTCGATGTAATGAGTTCTTCTAAAAACTTTGCAAACAAAATCGGCGGTTCTTTAGCTGGGATTGAAAAATCTTTAGATAATGGAGAATTAGATAAATTTACAAGAATTATTACACTACCATTATTCACTGATGATAGTCTTACAGCACATTCTTACTGGAACAAAAACTGTTTCCAAATGGCACAAAGCTTAGGTAACATAAACAATTATGCATCTATACAAAGAAAAATGTTTGCAAAAGGAATGAATTTAGTTTCAGATGGTGCATATGTAAATGAAGGATTAGAAGGTGTACATTTCCAACATATATTAAAATGGGGAGAAAAATCACCATATTTCAATTGGTTTAGAATTACTGGGCTTAAAGATAGTCCTTTAAGTCTTGGTGTATTTGGCAAAAACACATCACATGTAACACACAGATTAGTTAACTCGCCTTATAAATTTGTTGAAAACGACAATGGTATCGTTAGCATTAAACCTAGTCATGGAGAATACGATCCGAAAAAACCTACTTATATTCAAATATATGATGATAGACTTACTAATGCAGAAAATTTAAGTAATAAAGAATTACTTAAAGCATACGAAAAATTTGATAAAAACTATTTGGATATAAATAATCACAATGATACCGTTGCACCTTACAGCTTTAGAATAAATCCAGAAACTTACAAGAAAAATGTTGAAAAACTAAATGAATATAATAAAACATTACCAGAAATAGAAAGAATAAGATTACATAGTGGTCAAGGAACTAAAAATGTAACTCAATTTGAATATTTCGGACTTGATGGAAAACATGAAAGTGGATTCTATACTTGGGATGCAAACCCAGATATTGCAAAATTAAATTACATATTCTCTCATACAGATACTCAAGATTTGTTAAATATCGGGAACCCAAGAGAAAGAGCGGCAAAAACAGCTTTACTAAAACGAAAAAATATAGAAGTACAAGATTATGCAGTATCATCTGCTCAATTCTGGACTAAGAAAACAAACCAAATTTTAAATCTTAATGTCGCACAACATTTAAGAAATATCAAAAACATGGATGCTCAGGGGATTTACAATTTAATTAAATCACAAGCTAATGGTAAAGTATTCCCTGAAGATTTAGATGTTTCTAAAAAAATTGTTGAAAATGTATTACAAAATAGATATGAACTCCACGGGTTCGATACTGTAGAATCATATAATGATTATATAGTACAAGGGCTTATGGATGTACCTCTTGACTCTATTGAAGTTGGGGACGATATAGTATCTGCTTTAAGTACTCCTTATATCTCAAAAAGAGCAACCCAAGAAGATCAAATTGGAGTATCCAGATATGAAATGTTCCAAAAAAATAATCCTCATATGAGAATGGAATACAAAGATGCTTATGAATTAACTGATAAAATGTACACAAAAGAGATGTACTCATTAGCAAAAGAAGTTTTAGCAGGAGTAGAATCAAAACTACCAGAAGATTGCAAACTTCATGACCAATATGGAAATGCTACACCATATGGTAAATATGTAATTCCGCTATTAACTTCTGAAATTGCAAAATTTGCAATTATTAAAGCAGTAGATCCAAAAGCTTCATTCTCATTTAATTCAAATACAGGCGAAATTTCTTATGATTACAATTCATTAAAAGGAACTTCTTTACTAGGAATGGGCATAATTGCTGATAGTCCAGAAAATGAAGCTATTTCGCTTGTTAATCATTTAAGAAAAGGAATAAGAAAAATAAATGCAAGCGATAAAGAAAAACTTGCAAGTGCATTGTTAAAATCTATCAAAGGCACAAATTTTGACAGTTTTAAACTCGCAGAAATGATTGTGGATAGAACTCAAGCTGGCCTTGATTGGAGAATTGATGCAACAAAAGATATTGGAGATATCGAATCATTAAGAAATAAAAAAACAGATTTTGAATACACTTGGAATAAAGTTATTGATTTCTGGTCAAAATTTACAGACGGAGTAAAAGAATATCACCCTGACGCATATATAGCAGCAGAAGTTACAGACTTAGGCGAAATATACAGTGACGGTTATGGTGATAAATCAGGTGCAAGATTTGCTGGTAAAACCGAAGCAATGAGAAAACTTCTAAATGAAGCTGGATTTACAACTACAGCAAATTATGATTACTTCTCATCTGACATAACTAAAATATTTGGAAAATTATTTGATTTTGATGGTAATAGTAGTCCAGAAAAAGGTTATAATCAAGGCACAACTATTCTTGATAAATTAGTAGGAAGCGATAATTTCTTAAATTCTGGATCTTTAGAATCATTAATTTATTCATATACATTTGCTGGAAACCACGATAAATGCAGAGCATTAGACGGTTTTTCAATGGATATGGATTTAGTTTATACTGATTTAACAGAAAAAGGCAACCCTTATCGTGAAAGAGCATACAGAATTCTTAACGGAGTAAAATACGGTGAAAATGTTCATTATGATTCCGTTGACAATTATAATTACGATAAAGTAAGTAACTTAGCCATTGCCAAATGTGAATCTATTGCAAGCGGTATGGGAAAAGCTAAAGAAGCAATAGGCCTAAGCGATAGCCGCAAAAACTATGTTTACGATAAGATGGTAGAAGCATTAAAAAATCTATCTAATGGGTATCATAGAGGCAAAGTTTTTGAAGCAGATGGTTTTGGTGCAAGAGATTATAACATTGCATTAGATATATTATTTGATGAAATGGATTACATTGAACCAGATTCAAATAATCGTCTTAATGCAGAAGAAAAGAAAAAACTTAAAGACAAAACTCTAGAAAGAATAATTGACCCTGCAATGTCAAAACTTTTAGGTCAAACTAAATTCTTAACAGCATTAGTTGGAAATCCAACATTATTCGCTGGCGATGAATACGGTGCTACAGGTTATGAAACAACTACTAAAAACATTTATCTTCAAAACCGTAACGTAATTCATGAAGACTGGGCTGATCCAAATAGTCCTAACTATAAAGAATTTGTAAAAAAACACAAAGATAATATGATGGAAGCTCTTAGCCTAAGATCAAGACCTGAATTACAACCATTAAATGATGGTACACCATTCGCTCTAAAAGAACAAAATGCTCATTATAAATTTGATGTATACAAAGATGATACAAATAAAACTAAAGAAAACTTTGAAAGAACAGAAGAAGGAGATACTCAAATCTCTGCCTTATTAAGACAAAGTCCAAATGGAGCAATGACTATTTCATTATTTAATACAGCCGGTCTAAATCATACATTCGATAAATACTATGATCCAGCTGAATTAACTCTAAAATGCATTGATTTAAATGAAGATAGAGGTGGTAAAGTCGGACTAAGAGGCGGATTGAAATCTGGTATGAAATTTAAAAATGCTGATAAAAATGACCCTACAACATATTATGTAAATGATAAAAATCAAATTACAGGCCCAGATCAAGCTCCTATAAAATTCAAAGATTCAACATTAATCTTATACCATGAACCAAGTTTCACAGGTAGACGAGTATTGTATAATCCACAATATAACATTGTTTCAAATCCATATTCACAAGTAAATAAAGAAAAACAAAATATTGGAAATAAACTTGCATTACTTAGCAAATAAAAAAAATCCTCACTTAAAAAAGTGAGGATTTTTTATTTGACTAAAAATTTTCTTATTTTTTGTACAGTATCATATGAATATGGCGGATACATAATATCCATATCAAAATCAGGATTTTTAACCAAAATACTCTTTAAATGAGTAAAAGTATCAAAAGTATACTTACCGTGATACTTCCCAATACCTGAAAAACCTACACCACCAAAGGGTAAACCGTGAACTGCTGTTTGTTGAACAGTTTCATTCACAGCTCCTCCTCCAAAAGAAATACTATTTATAACTTTCCAATAAAACTCTTTATCCTTTGAAAAGACATATAAAGCCAAAGGGCGCGGTTTTGCTTTAAGAGTATTAATTACATCGTCAATATTTTGATATGTAATTATTGGCAAAATAGGTCCAAAAATTTCTTCTTGCATAGATGGAGAATCAAAAGAGTCTATGCTCAATAAAGTCGGTTCAATATACAAACCGCATTCATGGTAATCACCGCCATAGATAATATTTTTGGATTCTTGTATAATAATCTCTTTTAATCTTCTAAACCCTTCAGTATCTATAATACGACCATAATCTTTGCTTTCCTGAATAAATACACCATAAAAAGATTTTATTGATTTTATTAAATTATCAATCAAATCCTGTTTTACATCTTCATGCACTAGTAAGTAATCAGGAGCTACACAAGTCTGTCCCGCATTTAAAAATTTTCCCCAAGCAATTTTTCTGGCAGCCTGTTCTATATTTACATTTTTATCTACAATTACAGGGCTTTTCCCTCCTAATTCCAATGTATATGGAATTAATTTTTTTGCAGCTGTTTCTGCAATTAATTTCCCTGTTTGAGTACTACCTGTAAAAAAGATATAATCAAAATCTTCTGATAAAATTTCTGCTGATGTCAATTCAGAAGGCAGAACACATCTTACATAATTACTGCTAAAAGTCTGAGCAATAATTTTACATATAACCTCTGCACAACGAGGTGTCCTTTTTGAAGGTTTTACAACTGCACAATTACCTGCAGCAATTGCTCCAATTAAAGGCACAAATGATAATTGGAAAGGGTAATTGAAAGGAGTAATTATAAGCACAACTCCATACGGTTCCTTTAAAATATATCCATTTGAAGGTTTTAAATATATAGGAGTTGATACTCTTTCAGTCTTTGCCCATTTTTTCAAATTTTTGATTGCGCAATCCAATTCTTGGAATATTAACCCCAATTCAGATGTTACTATTTCAAAATTAGATTTTCTTAAGTCTTCCTTCAATGCTTGGAAAATTTCAGGCTCATAATGTTTAATCGTTTGTTTTAAACTTTTTAGCTGTTTTAATCTAAAATTCAAATCTTTGGTACGATTTGTATTAAAGAATTCTTTCAAATCCATAACAATATTTCCAATCATAATGTAATTATTAAATACGTTAAAAAACTAAAATAAATTAGTAACTCGGGCTAATTATACAGAGAATCTAAAGTGAACTAAATCACCATCTTGTACAACATAATCTTTACCTTCAAGACGAGTTACACCTTTATCTTTACAAGCAACATATGAACCGTTTTTTACAAATTCATCATAAGGAGTAATTTCAGCTCTTATGAAACCTTTTTCAAAATCGGTATGAATTACACCAGCAGCTTGAGGAGCCTTAGCACCTGCAGGAATAGTCCAAGCGTGAACTTCTTTTTCTCCTGCAGTAATAAATGTTCTTAAATTTAATAATTTGTATACAGATTTAATCATTCTGTTGATACCACTATCTTCAACTCCTAAATCATGAAGATATTCTTTGGCTTCATCCGGAGATAATTCTGCTAATTCTTCTTCAATTCTCGCAGAAATTATTACCATTTCTGCACCATGTGATGATGCATATTCTTGAACTTTTTTAGTATAATCGTTACCATCTTTTAAATCGAATTCTGATACATTTGCTGCATAAATAACAGGTTTTGTAGACATTAAGTTTAACCCTTTTGCAACAGGTATTTCATCTTCATCAAAATGATCATTTACATTTATAAATGAAGCATCTTCTAACAATTTTTGCATTTTTTCAAGAACTGAAAGAGTTAATACAGCATCTTTATCACCTGACTTTGCGACTTTTGAAACTTTTGCAATTTGTTTTTCAACAGAAGCCATATCAGCTAGAGCAAGTTCTGTATTAATAACCTCAATATCATCTAATGGGCTTACTTTGCCTGCAACGTGAATAGTATTAGGGTCATCAAAACATCTTACAACTTGGATAATTGCATCAACTTCTCTAATATTATGCAAAAACTGGTTTCCTAAACCTTCTCCTTTACTAGCACCTTTAACAAGACCTGCAATATCTACAAATTCAATTGCTGTTGGAATGATTACCTCAGTCTTGCAAAGTTTTGCAAGGATTTCCAATCTTTCATCAGGCACATTTACAACCCCGACATTCGGTTCAATAGTACAAAACGGATAGTTTGCACTTTGTGCATTTTTTGCACTAGTTAAAGCATTAAATAAAGTTGATTTTCCAACATTCGGCAAGCCGACAATACCAGTTCTTAGCATTATAAAATTTCCTTTTCCTTAAATTTACACTATTATTATTGTACTCCAAACAAAACAAATAAGGCTGGAAAGATTTTCCAGCCTTATTAAAAATATACAATATTATTTATTATGCAATATCTTCATCAGCAGGTCCGATTACTTGTATCCCAAATTTTGTTCTGAATAAATGCTTAACCGTATCGCCTTGAATTTCATACATCATCTTGTTAAACAAGTCATAAGCTTCACGTTTATATTCAATCAAAGGATCTTTTTGCCCATATGCACGAAGACCTATACCTTCTCTCAACATATCAATATTATGTAAGTGGTCTATCCACTTGTTATCAACAACACGTAATAAAATATCTTTTTCAAGATTTCTTATCACATTATTTCCACTGAATGCCTCTTGAGGTTCAGCATCTGGGTCATATTGAGAAATTACTTGGTTATAGAAATTAATAACCTCTTCTTCATGCTGTCTGTATGCATCAATTGCAAGAGTTTTCAATTTATCATAAATAGGTTCAAATCTTAAGTTTTGAACATCTGACACCTGAACTCCTGATAATTGAGGAATAATTGAATGGAGTTCTTTTATCATTGTCTGCAAATCTTCATACACATACTCTTCTGGATGAAGATCTGGGGCAATATAACTTCTTAACAACCTATCTATTTCTTTTTCAATCATGTAATAAATATCTTCTGATAAATTCTTACCTGCTAGAACTTTTCTGCGTTGAGCATAGAATTTTTCACGTTGAATATTCATTACATCATCATATTCTAAAACTGATTTTCTTATATCAAAGTGGTAAGTTTCAACTTTTTTCTGAGCAGATTGAATCTGTTTTGTGATAAGCGTATTTTCTATAGCTAAGTCTTCTTCTACATTTAACATGTTCATTAACGCTGTAATTTTATCACCACCAAATATTCTCATTAAGTTATCTTCCAAAGACAAGAAAAATCTAGTAGAACCAGGGTCACCTTGACGAGCAGCACGACCTCTTAATTGGTTATCTATACGGCGAGATTCATGACGTTCCGTACCTATTACGTGAAGTCCTCCTGCTTCTACAACTTTTGCGTGTTCCGCCTCTGTAATAGCACGTGCTTCTTTTAGAGCTGCTTCTTTTTCTTCTTCATAATTTGGACTTTCAGGAGTAATCCCTTTATTATCCAACATATCTTTTGCTAAAAATTCAGCATTACCACCTAACAGAATATCAGTACCACGACCAGCCATATTTGTAGCGATTGTAACGGCTCCTACACGACCTGCTTGTGCAATAATATATGCTTCTTTTTCGTGATGTTTTGCGTTTAATACATGGTGAGGAATACCTTT